>JAJXZC010000649.1 GCA_021780275.1 Pseudomonadota bacterium | reverse complement strand
CCGGCGAGCCCCACTGCGCTTGTCGAACAGGCATTCTGTGCCTTGGGCGGTGTCGACGCCGTTGTCTCCAATGCGGGCATAGCCAGACCGGGCCTTTTGGCCGAAATGGCAGAAGACGACTGGAACCGGATATTCTCAGTCAATGTACGCTCGCCCTGGCTGCTCGCGCGCGCCGCCTATAAGCATCTTACCGCAAGCAAAGGCGCCTTCATCGCGGTCGCTTCGATGTCCGGCGTCGAACCCTATGCCGGTGTCGGCGCCTATAGTCCGAGCAAGGCGGCCCTGATCATGCTCGTGCGTCAGCTCGCGCTGGAATGGGCCGGGGACGGCGTGCGCGTCAATGCCGTTTCGCCCGGGCTCTTTCTCAGCGCCATGACGGCGCCGATCTATGCCGACGCCGAAAAGAAAGCGGCGCGCGAAGCCCTGGTGCCGATGCATCGCATCGGCGATCCCGTGCACGACATCGCCGGACTCGTGGAATTCCTTATCTCCGACGACGCGACCTACATCACCGGCCAGAACATTCTCGTCGACGGCGGGCTTCTCGGCAGCATTCAGAAGCATATCGCCGGCCGTCCCAAATCGGGGAGCCTGTGATGCGCTTTCCTGCTCCGGATCCCGTTCGCGCCGCACGCTATCGTGCGGTCGGATACTGGCGCGACGCCACGATCCCTGCGCTGATTGCTGCTTCCGCTGCACGGACCCCGGACAAGACGGCCGTGCGCGATGCCTCCGGCGCAAGCCTGTCGTATGCCGCGCTGATGGAGCAATCCTCCCGGCTCGCCGGCTATCTGGCCGAGCGAGGCGTCGGCAAAGGCGACGTCGTTACCGTCTGCCTGCCGAATTGGGTTCAAACCGTCGTTGCATTCGTCGCGGCAATGCGGCTTGGGGCTGCGGTCAATCCTGTTCCAGTCACCTATGGCCGCGCCGATCTGGCCTACGTGCTGGGCAAGTGCGACAGCCGCGCACTGTTCGTCGCCGCCAAGTTCCGCAGCGTCGATTTCACGGAAGTCCTCGAACAGCTTGGTTCCGACACGCTTGCAAACCGCGCGGTCGTTCGGATCGGAGAGGGCGCAAGGACGATCGGGACACCGTGGGATGACGCGCGCGGACATGCGGCGCTCGGCGCCGAACCGCCGATCGCGGCCGACGACACGGTTGCCGTTCTCTTCACCTCGGGTACCGAGTCGCGCGCGAAAGGTGCGGTGCACACCCACAACACCATCCTGTTTGGCGAGCGCGCTCTATCATCAGCGCTGCAGATCGGCGCCGATGACATCGCTTTCATGGCCTCGCCGATCTCGCACACCACCGGCTTCATGCACGGCGTCATAATGACCCTGACGCTCGGCGGAACCCTGTCGCTGCTCGACATATTCGAGGGGGCGCGAGCGGCGAGACAACTCGCCGAGCATCGCTGCAGCTGGACCATGGGTGCGACTCCGTTTCTTGCCGATATTGCCGATGCTCTGGAGAAAAGCGGCGAGCGACTGCCGCATCTGCGCTACTTCATGTGCGGCGGCGCGCCGATCCCCGAAGCGCTGGTGCGTCGCGCCGGCCTCGTCGGTCTGCGCGTGATGTCGATCTATGGGGCGACCGAGAGTCCCCCGCACACCGTGGTCCACCCGGAGGACCCGCCCCAGAACGCCTGGACGACTGACGGCCGGCCGCTCGCCGGCATCGAGGTCCGCATTGTTTCCGAAGGCCGCGGTCTTCCCGTCGGAGAGGTCGGTGAGGAATGGTCTCGCGGTCCAAACACCGCTCTCGGTTACCTCGGCGAGCCGGAGCTGACGGCCAAGGATTTCGATTCCGATGGCTGGTATCACTCGGGCGACCTGGCCCGCCGGCTTCCCGACGGTTCGCTGCGCATTGTCGGACGTCTGAAGGACATCATCGTGCGCGGCGGCCAGAACATCTCCGCGCGCGAGGTCGAGGACTATCTCGCCGGCCATCCTTCTGTGCAGTCGGTCGCCGTTGTCGGCGTGCCGCATCCTCGGCTCGGCGAAACCAGCTGCGCCGTTGTCGTCCCGCGGCCGAACGCCTCGCTCACCCTACACGACGTGACCGAATTCCTGCTGGCGAAGGGCGTCGCTCGCTTCAAACTTCCGGAGCGGCTGGAGATCTGGCCCAGCCTGCCCCTGAACCCAAGCGGCAAGATCCAGAAGTACGTCCTTCGCAAGCAGTTGACCGAAACCGAAGGCGGCACCAAAGCATGATCCGCGAGGCACGAAACGGCGTTGTCACGACGCTCACCCTTTCCGGTCCGCCCGTCAACGCCATCGACGCGGCCTTCATCACTGCGCTCAACGCGGCGCTCGACCGGATCGAGAGCGAAAGGCCCACGCTCGTGGTGATCCGCAGCGACCAGAAGTGTTTCTGCGCCGGCGCCGACCTTTCGATGATCCAGCGCTATTTCACAGCAACCGACGGCGTCGACAACATGCTTGCCTACGTCAAATCGCTGCATGCGGTGTTCAATCGGCTCGAGGCCCTACAAGCCGTGACACTGTCGGCGATCGACGGGCCCGCTCTTGGCGGCGGCCTCGAGCTCGCGCTGGCCTGCGACCTAAGGATCGCCACGTCGCGCGCCAAGATCGGTCTGCCGGAAGCGCGCGTCGGCATGATTCCCGGTGCCGGCGGTACCCAGCGGCTGACGCGGCTTGCCGGGCCGGGCATTTCGGCGCGGCTGATCCTTGGCGGGGAGATCGTCGATGGCGCGGAAGCTGCGCGAATTGGCGTCGTACAGTGGTCCTGCGATGCCGCCGCGCTCGACGACAAGGTCGTGGAAATCACCGACCGGATTTCCTCCCTTTCACGCGGCGCGCTCGTCGCATCGAAGGATTGCATCGCCGCCTGGTTCGATCCTGCCGTCGATGGCTATGCGCGCGAGATCGAGAAGCCAAAGCACATCATGCGCACGGAGGAGGCGAAACGCTACGTCGATGCCTTCTTCAATCGAGCCAAGTGAATCGAGCCAAGCGATCTTCACCCGTTCAGTATGGAGCAGCAAATGAAATTCAAAGGTAAGACGGTCGTCGTGACGGGGGCCGCTTCCGGCATTGGACTGGCCACCGCAAAAGCCTTTGCCGAAGTCGGGGCGCAGGTCGCACTCACCGACATTAACGCCGACGCCGGTGAGAGGGCTGCCAACGATTTGAAGTCCACGGGCGACGTGCGGTTCATGCGGCTCGACGTCACCGACCCGGATTCGGCCGAATCGCTCGCAAACAGAATCGAAACCGAACTTGGACGGCTTGACGTGCTGGTCAATGCGGCCGGATGGGACGTCATCGAGCCATTCATCAACAACACGCGCGAATACTGGGCGAAGATCGTCGGCCTCAACTTTATGGGTCCGGTGCAGGTCACCCGGGCGATGTTACCGCTTCTGTTCGCCTCCAACTCGGGGCGCATCGTCAATGTTGCGAGCGACGCCGGCCGCGTTGGCTCGTTCGGCGAGACCGTTTACGCCGGCGCCAAGGGCGGCGTGATCGCCTTCACCAAGTCGCTTGCACGCGAGGTGACGCGGCAGAATGTCCGCGTCAACTGCGTCTGCCCCGGACCGACCGACACGCCGCTGTTCGCTTCGCAGTCGGAGAAGGCGCGGATTGCCTTGGCCAATGCCATTCCGATGAAGCGTGTCGCCAAGCCCTCGGAGATCGCGGACGCGGTGCTTTTCTTCGCCTCGGACCGGTCGAGCTTCATCACCGGTCAGGTGCTGAGCGTAAGCGGCGGCCTGACGATGGTTGGATGAAGCTTTCGAGTGCGGACATGAGCAAGACGACCTCATTGAGCAAGGCGGTGCAGGCGACGGTCGCACCCGGCGCAACGCTACTATTTGCGTTCACGCACAATCGTTCGCATGCTGCGGCTTTCGAGGTCGCGCGCCAGTTCCGCGATCGCGCCTGTCTCAATCTTGTCGCGACCGGATTGCTCGAATACGCGTCGATCCTTGTCGCCGCGGGCGCAGTTGCACACATGGAATCGGCTTTTGCCGGCGGCACCTACCCCGCACCTTCGCCTTCCCGGCAATTGCAGCTTGCTTATGCCGCGTACAAGGACAGCGACCCGGACTGGACCAATCTCACCATGACGCTGCGGCTGATGGCTGGCGCCATGGGTTGGCCTTTCGTTCCGACGAATAGCCTGCGCGGCTCGAGCCTGTGGCGTGACAGCTCGCGGACGATCGTTGCCGATCCGTTTACCGGCAAGGAGACGGCCGTCATCGCACCTTTGCGCCCGGACGTGACATTCATGCATGCGCCCGTTGCCGACACTCTCGGTAACGCGATCGTGCACGCCCCCGATGCGGAAGAGAGCTGGGGCATCTATGCCGCTCGGAAGGTGGTCGTAACGGCTGATCGCGTTATCTCGCCGCGCGAATTTCGCGAGATCGGGCCACGCACGGGCATTCCCGGGCATTTGGTCGCTCACGTGGTTGAAGCCCCGTTCGGCGCGCATCCGCAGGGGCAGTTTGTTTGGTCGGAGGCCGAAGGCGTCGCATCCTACGCTGAGGACTATGCGTTTCGCCAGATGTTGCGGTCGATCGTCCGCGATCCAGCGAAGCTGCGCACCTGGGTCGAGGACTGGGTGTTCTCGACCGATCATGAGTCCTACTTGCGTCGGCTCGGCGCCGGCCGCCTCGCGCGATTGCGCGGCGAAGCAATCGCGCCGACGCCTGCCGAGCCCAGGGGTGCTGGCGAGCCGCCCTCTGCGGAGGAGCGCGCGGCAGTCCTTGCAATGCGCATCGCCGAGCGGGAAGCGACGGCCGGCCGCGCTGAGACCTTGTTCGCGGGCATCGGGCTTGCACATATCGCCGCCTGGGGAGCTGAACGTCGATGCCAAGAGCGCGGCGTCACTACCGCGCTGATCGCCGAAACCGGCATGGTCGGTTTTCGACCTATCCTCGGCGATCCCTATCTCTTCAACCGGCCGAATGCAGCCTCCTCGCTGTTCCATGCAAGCTTCATCCAAACGTTGGGGGTGCTCGCCGGGGCCAATGCGAAGAATTGCCTCGCTATGCTTGCCGCTGGTCAAATCGACAGGCACGGCAATATCAACTCGTCCCGCGCGCCGGACGGCGGCCTGATCGTCGGCTCCGGCGGCGCCAACGATCTCGCGTCGGGTGCAGCACGCTGTCTCGTCGTCATGCCTCTCAAACCCGGACGCTTCGTCGACGAACTACCGTTCGTCACGACGCCGATCCGCAATCACGCGGGCGTCGCGACGGACCTCGGGCTTCTTTCGCGCGACAACAACGGCGACCTGATCGTAAGCGGGGTGATGTGCGCGGCGGGCGACGAACAAGCAAGCCTCGCCGCTATCGCTGAACGTTGCGGGCGTGAGGTGCGACCTGCCGAAAAGCTCGCACGCTTCGATCCGCCAGGCGGCGGAGAACTCGCGCTGCTGCGCAACTTCGATCCTCAGCGCGTGATCCTCGGATAAGATGGAACAAGCAAATCAAAGGAGAAGATCATGAATTACAGCGACATTCTGTACGACGTCAGCGAAGGCATCGCGACGATAACGATCAATCGAGCAGATCGCCTCAATTGCTTCCGCGGCCGTACGATCGAGGAATTGATCCACGCCTTCAAGCGCGCCTGGGCCGAAAAGAACGCGGGTTGCGTCATTCTGACCGCGGCCGGAACCAAGGCGTTCTGCGTCGGCGGCGATCAGAAGGAGATGCAGGAGAAGGGCACCTACGGCACTTCTGAGAACGGCCTGTGGGAGATCGACGATCTGCACATGGTGATCCGCAATATTCCAAAGCCGGTGATCTGTGCGGTTAACGGCTATGCGATCGGCGGTGGCCACGTCATTCACGTCATTTGCGACGTCACGATTGCGGCAGAGCATGCGAAATTCGGCCAGGCCGGACCGCGGGTGGGCTCCTTCGACGCCGGTTGGGGGTCGGCCTATCTGGCCCGCACCGTCGGCGAGAAGCGGGCGCGTGAGATCTGGTTCTTCTGCCAGCAATACGATGCGCAGACCGCGCTGCAGTGGGGCCTCGTCAACAGGGTCGTGCCGGCCGACAAACTGATGGAGGAAGCGCGCGCGCTTGCAAAACAGGCGGTGGGCCTGAGCCCGACGGCGCTCAAATTCCTCAAGCACGCGTTCAACGCCGACAGCGCCCACATTTTTGGCCAAGTGAAGATGGCGGCGGACGGACTTGCCTCCTTCGTCAATTCGGAAGAGGCGAAAGAAGGCCGGACCGCCTTCCTCGAAAAGCGGACCGCTGATTTCGCGCGCTTTCGTTGACCGGCCGGGTAAGCACAGCCATGGAATCCCCGATCGGCAGTGGGACGGCTCTCGTCACTGGTGCGGCAACCGGCATCGGCTTTGCGATCGCGCGCTGCCTAGCCGAACGTGGTATGCGGGTCGCCGTTGTCGATATTGATCTGGAGGCGGCGAGTCGCGCCGCCGAGGCGCTGGGTGGAACCCATCTTGCCTTAAAGGCGGACGTCTCGCGAGAGGTGGAAGTCACCGATGCGGTCGACCGAACGATGCGTGCATTCGGCCGGATCAACGTTCTAGTGAATAACGCCGGAATCAGCGACGGCGGCACACAAACGTTGTCGCAAACGCTCGAGCGATTCGAGCGGACGATAGCGGTTCACGTCAGCGGAAGTTTCCTCGTCTCGAGGGCGGTGGCCGCAAAGATGGCGGAACAAGGCGGTGGCGTCATTGTCAATCTCGGCTCGGTCGCCGGCGTCGTCGGCGTTCCCGTGCGCACCGCCTATTCCGCGGCCAAGGCTGCCGTCGGCATGATGACGCGCGTGCTCGCCTGCGAATGGGCGCATCTGGGGATCCGGGTGAATGCCGTGGCTCCCGGCTATGTCGAGACGCAGTTGGTGGCGGCGCTCATAGCCGACGGCAAGGTTGATGCCGGGCGCATCCGTGCCCGGACCCCGCTGGGGCGGATGGCCGCTCCAGAGGAGATCGCGCGGGTCGTGGCGTTTCTCGCTTCCGATGATGCGTCCTATGTCACAGGAGCCGTCCTGCCGGTGGATGGCGGTTATACGGCCTTCGGCGGAGCATTCGATGCTTCCGGAGTGAATTCCGCCTATAATTGAAACAAAGGAATCAATCTCTGCATGTCCATCAGCGTCTCCTCAGTCGTCGAAGATCCAGCGCTCGTTGAAAAACGGCGTAAGCAAATCGTCGAGGCGGCCACCGAACTGTTCGCGAAGCAGGGCTTTTACAAAACGACCATCAAGGATATAGCGAAGAAGGCCGGCATCAGCTACGGGGGCGTGTATCTTTACGTTCGCGAGAAGGAAGATGTTCTGCTGCTCGTGCTTCAGCAGGTGGTCAACGCCTACGCCGAGGAGATTCCCAAGGCGATGGCGGGTGTGGCTAACCCGCTCGAGCGTCTGGTGCGAGCGATCGAAGCCTATTGCAGGGTCGTGGACAAGCACCGCGCGGCCACGGTGCTTGCATACAGATCCACCAAATCGTTGTCGCCGGACCGGCGTCAAGTGATCCAGCAGCTTGAGATTGAAACGAACAATATCATCGCCGAAGCGATACGCGACTGTATCAATGCTGGCCTCATGCGCGATCTGAACGTCGACGTGCTGACGTACCAGGTTGTCTTGATGGCACATGGCTGGGCGCTGAAGAGCTGGTATTTCAAGTCGTGCATTGAACTGGAAGACTATATCGCCGAAAGCTTGGAGACCGTGCTGACAGGCAGTCTGACCTCCTCCGGGCGCACTCGATATAGCAGGCACGCCTCCGCTGTGCGTCCGTCGACGTAACCGGTTCCCGAAGGCGCCGTCGGCGCGGATCCCTTCCGAAGCTCGGCTGAAACTGATTGATCAACAATAGCGGAGCAAACCGGAGGCAACCGATAGCGTTGAGCAAGGGTGCGAACACCCCTTGTCAACGTGAAGGGCGCCAACAATTAACTGTGTTCTCTCGTCATCGTCGATCAATGTCGGCCGTTACGGAGGAATAATGGCCATCCGCCGAGTGTTCATCACGCGCCCCGGCTCTCCACAAGGGCTGCCCGCCAGTGCGTACGAACTGCGAACACATCCCAGCGGCATGGTCTTGTTTAGATTGCGGCGTCCTCGTCTGATGAGTTGACGAAAGGCGGTCTAATGACATAATGGTCAGACCAATAAGTAATGGACGACCAGATGTTCGAGAAACGCAGAATCGACGACCTGCCGGTTCACCCCACGCGTGATGAAACAAAGCCAAGCGCCGTCAACGGTCTGAAGGTCGTTGACCTTACGCACTTTATCGCTGGACCTCTGGCGACGATGATCTTGGCCGATTTTGGGGCCGACGTGATCAAGATCGAGCCGCCGTTGAAGGGGGACGATTTTAGATACTATCCGCCACAGGATCCCGCGATGCCAGCGCAGGGTGGCCCGTTTTTGTGGACCAATCGAAACAAGCGGAGCGTCGCCATTGACGTAAAGACCCCTGAAGGGGTCCAGGTTGCCTTGGACCTTATTGCTCAGGCGGATGTTCTGATCGAAAACTTCTCAACGGACGTGATGTCGCGTTTTGGGCTCGGTTATGAACGGTGTGCAACTCTCAATCCGCGGCTCATCTATTGTTCGGTATCGGCTTATGGCCGCGAAGGCCCCTATGCAGATCGGTTGGGCTTCGATCCCGTCGCGCAGGCCGAAAGCGGATTCATCTCTATGAACGGGTATGCCGACCGACCCGGCGTTCGCAGTAGCGCGTCCGTGATGGACATATCAACAGCGATGATGGCGTCCAATGCGATCCTTCTTGCACTCCTTGCTCGCGAGCGTACTGGAAAAGGT
>JAJXZC010000024.1 GCA_021780275.1 Pseudomonadota bacterium | reverse complement strand
GCCTTTACACCGTGGTCGGACAGGTCATCATCCAGCCGGTGATCAAGGTCGTGGTGGAGCACAGCGCCGCGGAAGAAGCAGGCTTCAAGCCCGGCGACCGGGTCGTCTCGATCGACGGCAAGGCGATCGAGAGCTTCGAGGACATGAAGCGCATCGTGAGCCTCAGCAGCGGCGTCAAGCTCACCTTCGTGGTCAAGCGCAGCGGCGCCGATGTGACCCTCATCGCGACACCGCGCCGGCAGGAGCAGAAGGACGCCTTCGGCAATGTGCAGCGGATGGGCATTCTGGGCCTGTCGCCTGATACGAGCGAGGCGAACTGGCGCACGACCCGTAGCGACCCGGCGACGAGCCTCTGGCTCGGCGCCAAGGAAACCTGGTTCATCGTTTCCCAGACATTCAACTATCTGGGGCGCGTCGTTTCCGGCGCCGAGGATGCCAGCCAGATCGGCGGTCCGTTGACCATCGCACGGGTTTCAGGGCAGGTTGCGTCCGTCGGATTCTCCGCGTTGCTGAACCTGACGGCGATCCTTTCCGTAAGCATCGGCCTGCTTAACCTTTTCCCGGTGCCTATGCTTGATGGCGGGCATCTTCTGTACTATGCGGTCGAGGCTCTGCGCGGCCGCCCGCTGGGCGAGCAGGCCCAGGAATTCGGCTTCAGAATCGGGCTCGCGCTCGTCATGATGCTCATGGTTTTTGCGACATGGAACGATTTGGTCCATCTGTTCAGCTGATCGTCTCGATGCCTGCGGGCAGAGGCAACCTGGCGATAAACAAACGGGGTCCTGCGGGACTCGAGCGATTGAGGTAGGTAGGGGATGGGGCGACTGGTGAGTTCGATGGCCCGAGTGGCGCGTTTCGGCAGCGTCTGCGCGCTGCTTCTCGCTGTGTGGAGCGTTGCGGCGGTCCCCGGAACCGGTTTTGGGATTGCGCAGGCCCAGGCAGCCGAGGCTGCTGCGGCTGCGGAAGGACCCGTGATCCGGAAGATCAACGTCGAGGGCAATCAGCGCATCGAGCGCGATACCGTCGTCTCTTATATGGCGCTTCAGGAAGGTGACGCCTACAGCGCGGACAAGGTCGACACCTCGCTGAAGCATCTCTTCGACACGGGCCTCTTTGCCGACGTCAACATTCGCCGCGACGGCGACACGCTTGTCGTTTCCGTTGTCGAGAATCCGATCGTCAACCGCGTCGCCTATGAAGGCACGAGCGCGGTCAAGGAAGAAGACCTCAACAACGAAGTCCAGCTGAAGCCGCGCACCATCTATACGCGCGCCAAGGTTCAGGCCGACGTCACGCGCATCATCGAGCTCTATCGCCGTGGAGGTCGCTTTGCCGCGACCGTCGAGCCGAAGGTCATCCGTCTTCCGCAGAACCGCGTCGACCTCGTCTTCGAGATCAACGAAGGCCAGAAGACGAAGATCGCGGCCATCAATTTCCTCGGTAACAAGAACTTCAGCGATGGTGACCTGCGTGAAGTTATCTCGACCAGCGAGTCCGCCTGGTGGAAGTTCTTCTCGTCGTCCGACAGCTACGATCCCGATCGCCTGACCTATGACCGCGAACTGCTTCGCCGGTTCTATCTGTCGAAGGGCTATGCGGACTTCCGTGTCGTTTCCGCCGTGGCCGATCTCAGCCGAGACGATGCCTCCTTCCACATCACCTTCACGGTTGAAGAGGGCGACGTCTATAATTTCGGCAAGGTCGACATCAAGACGAACCTCGAAAAGCTCAACAAGGATGAGCTCAAAGAGCTTCTGGTGACGAAGACCGGCGAGACTTACAACGCCAATTTCATCGACAAGTCCGTTGACGCGCTGACCTTTGCCGCCGGTTCCAAGGGCTATGCCTTTGCCGAAGTGCGCCCGCGCGTTCGTCGCGACCGCAAGAACCATGTTGTCGATATTACGTTCAATATTGCCGAGGGACCGCGCGTTTACGTCGAGCGGATCGACATCGTCGGCAACCAGCGCACACTGGACCGCGTCATTCGCCGCCGGATGAAGCTCGCCGAAGGCGATGCCTTCAACAAGGTGCTGCTCGACAAGTCCGAGAAGGACATTCGCGGCCTGCAATATTTTGCCAAGGTCGACGTCAAGCAGCAGCCGGGCTCGACCCCCGACAAGACGATCATCAATGTCGCGGTGCAGGAGCAGTCGACTGGTTCGCTCTCTCTGAGCTTCGGTTTCTCGTCGCTCGACAATGTCGTCGCCGGTGCAGGTCTTAGCGAACGCAACTTCCTGGGTCGCGGCCTGCAGGTCGGCACGAACCTGTCGCTGGCGAAGCGGCAGCAGCTGCTCGAATTCCACTATACCGATCCCTATTTCCTGGATCGCGATCTCGTCGGCGGTGTCGACATCTTCGGCAGCGAGACGAACTATCAGAGCGAAGCCTCATTCGACTCGCGCACGCAAGGCGCTGGTCTCCGCTTCGGCTTTCCGCTGTCGGACAACAGCCGATTGCTCACGCGCTATCAATTGCGCTTCGAGACCATCTTCAATGTCGCTACGACTGCGTCGCCGCTCATTAAAGCTGCCGTCGGTTCCCAGACGCGTTCTGTCGTTGGCTACGACTATTATCTCGATGAGCGCAACGATCCGGTCATTCCGACCGGTGGCTGGGATTTCCTGTTCAGCCAGGATTTCGCCGGTGCCGGCGGCTCCGTCCGCTACCTGTCGAGCCAGCTTCTGGTCCACAATTATTATCAGCTCGCCGAGAACTATGTGCTGACCCTCCGCGCCGACCTCGGTTACATCCAGGGCATCGGGCAGGACATCAAGCTCAATGACCGCTTCTTCAAGGGTGGTCAGGACTTCCGTGGCTTCAAGTCGGCAGGTCTCGGCCCGCGCGATCTCACCACCGACGACGCCATCGGCGCCAACGGCTATGCATTCGGTACGGCGGAAATCAGTTTCCCGAACGGGCTGCCGGAAGCGCTGGGCATCTCGACTAGTCTGTTCACGGACTTTGGCATCGTCGGCGGTGCAACCATCGATAGCGGACTGGGCGGTTCCGATGTCTACAAG
This sequence comes from Pseudomonadota bacterium, assembly GCA_021780275.1. Next base: position 5,948 of record JAJXZC010000024.1, on the reverse strand, counting down.
ACGGGGTATGCGCCGCGCATGTCGGCCGGCCTCAGCCTCAACTGGAAGTCGCCTTTCGGTCCCGTGCGCCTCGACTTCGGTCAGCCTTTCGTAAAGGAAAACTACGACAAGACCGAAGTCTTCCGCTTCAGCGCGGGTACACAGTTCTAGTGCTAGTCAGGAGCGCGGTCTCGATGGGTATCGGGACCGCGCCTTTTAAAACCAAGGCCGGGTAAAACCGGCTTCCAACAGCCTTCGTCCCAGGATTTCAAAAGGGTATTCCGGACCATGAAGTTCCATCGTTTTGCCAAGCGTGTGCTTGCGGCCTTGGCGTTTGTTTCCATCGCAACCGCGGCGACCGTTCCCGCCGCGTCGGCTGCAAATCCGGCGGTCATCCTGATCGTCAATACGCAGCAGATTTTCAATGAGTCCAAGGTCGGCCAGAGCATTCGCGCCCAGCTTCAGGATCAGGCGAAGAAGCTTCAGGCGGAAGACAAGAAGGGCTCGGAAGCGCTCCAGGCCGAGGCCAAGAAGCTTTCCGATCAGCGTTCGATTCTCAGCGCCGACGACTTCAAGAAGAAAGTTGCGGCGCTCGAAAAGAAAGAAGCCGATCGCCAGGAGAAGATGCGTGCGAAGGGCGATGCGCTTCAGCTGGGCGTTAACAAGGCGCGTACCGACGTCGAAGCCGCTATTCGCCCGATCTTCGCTGAGGTGATGAAGAAGAATGGCGCGACGTTGCTTCTCGACCAATCGGTCGTGCTCGCCGGCGGCGTCGATCTCGACGTGACCGCGGAAGTGCTGAAGGCGCTCGATGCCAAGATCACCAAGATCGACGTGAAGCCGATCTCGGCGGCGGACGCGAAGAAGGCTGCGCAGTAATCCAGTGGAGAAAGGCCCCGCCTCAAATGGCGGGGCATGTGGTGACAATGGCGGATACTCGTTTCTTTGCGAATAAAGGACCGTTCGCACTTGGCGAGATCGCCACGCGCGTAGGAGCGGAGCTTGGCCCTAACGCCGACGCGGCGCGTCGGATCGAGGACATGGCTTCGCTCGACGCCGCAGGTCCCACGGATCTGAGCTTCCTCGACAATCCCAAATATGCAGACGCCTTTGCCGCAACGGCGGCGGGCGCCTGCCTCGTTCATCCGCGTTTCGTTGGACGCGCGCCGGCGGGCCTTGCGTTGCTGGTGACCAAGGAGCCTTACCGCGCCTATGCGCTGGCGAGCCAGCTCTTCTATCCCGACGAGGCGCGGGGCGCGGACACTTATGGCGAGCCCGGCGCCGTTCATCCTCGCGCCGTCGTTCATCCGAGCGCGAGCATCGGCGCCGACGCCACCATCGAGCCCGGCGCCGTAATTGGCGCGCATGTCGAGATCGGCAGCGGCACCGTCATTGGCGCCAATGCGGTGGTGTCGAAGGGGTGCACCATCGGGCGCAATTGTTTCATTGGCCCCAATGTCACGATCAGTCACGCCCATATCGGCGACCGCGTGATGTTGCATCCCGGCGTCGCCATCGGTCAGGACGGCTTTGGCTTCGCCATGGGGCTCCCGCGCCATGAAAAGGTGCCGCAGCTCGGTCGCGTCGTCATCCAGGACGATGTCGAGATTGGCGCGAACACCACTGTGGACCGCGGCGCGGGCCCGGATACGGTGATCGGCGAGGGGACCAAGATTGATAATCTCGTGCAGATCGGACACAACGTGCAGATGGGGCGTGGTTGCGTGATCGTCTCGCAGACGGGCGTGTCCGGCAGCACGAAGCTCGGCGATTTCGTGGTGCTCGCGGCGCAGGTTGGTGTGACCGGGCATCTGACGATCAACTCAGGTGTCCAGATCGCGGCGCGAAGCGCGGTCATTCACGATGTGCCGGCGGGCCGCCAATATGGTGGCGTACCGGCGAGGCCCATTCGCGAATGGCAGCGCGAACTGGTGGCGATCAAGAACCTCGGCAAGCGCCGGAAGCCGGACGAGCCGGCGGATGACGCAAGTTAGAGACGAAGGATAAGCGGCGCGAGCCGTGCGAGAGGGAATGAGATAATGAGCGACGCGGAAGCGGTAACGGAAGTTCTCGGCAGCGCGGATATCAAGCGGGTGATGGAGCTTCTCCCGCACCGCTATCCCATGCTGATGATCGACAAGATCATCGAGATGAGGGGCAGCGAGTCGGCGATCGGGATCAAGAATGTCTCGGCCAATGAGCCCTTCTTTCAGGGGCACTTTCCCGGCCATCCGGTGATGCCCGGCGTTCTGATTGTCGAGGCCATGGCGCAGACGGCCGGTGCGCTGGTGCTGAGCGGGCTTGGCGCCGATGCCGCAGGCAAGATCGTCTATTTCATGACGATCGAGCGCGCGCGTTTCCGCAAGCCAGTGCAGCCGGGCGACGTGCTGCATATTCATGTCACCAAGATTCATAGCCGCGGCCCGGTCTGGAAGTTCAGCGGCGTGGCGAAGGTCGATGGAGCGCTCGTCGCGGAGGCCGAATACAGCGCAATGATCGTCGATCAGGCATCGAAAGCATGACGAATATTCATCCGACTGCCATCGTCGACCCCAAGGCTGAACTCGACCCCAGCGTGAAGGTCGGGCCCTACAGCATCATTGGACCCGACGTGAAGCTTGGCGCGGATGTCGTTCTGCATTCGCACGTCGTCATTGTCGGGCGCACGACCATTGGCGCGCGGACGCAGATTTATCCTTTCGCCTCGATCGGCCAGCCGCCGCAGGATCTCAAATATCATGGCGAGCCGAGCACGCTTGAGGTGGGTACGGACAATCTCATCCGCGAATATGTGACGATGAATGCCGGCACCGAGGGCGGCGGCATGGTGACCCGCATCGGCAGTAACAATACGTTCCTTGCCAGCGCCCATGTCGGTCATGACTGCATCATCGGCGATCACGTCATCCTGTCGAATACGACGCTGCTCGCGGGTCATTGCCGCGTTGCGGACTATGTGATCTTTGGCGGCGGTTCCGCTGTGCACCAGTTCGTGCGCATCGGAAAGCATGCCTTCATCGGTGGCGCGAGCGCGGTCGAGAGCGACATCATTCCCTTCGGTCTCGTTGTTGGAAATCGTGCCCATCTCATGGGTCTCAATCTGGTCGGTCTCAAGCGCCGCGGCTTCTCGCGCGAGCAGATCACTGCGATGCGCGATGCCTTCGGCCAGATCTTCGGTCAGGAAGGCGCGCTGCGAGATCGCGTCGCGGCGGTCGCGGAGCGGTTTGCAGGCAATGCGGACGTGATGGACATCGTGAACTTCATCCAGGCGGATGCCGACCGTCCGCTCTGCCTGCCACGCCATTGACGGGGTTTCGCTGAGGCTAGCGGCATGAGCTCGTCCGCCAACAAACCGCGCAAACTCGGCATCGCTGCCGGCGGCGGCCCATTGCCGCTCGCGGTCGCCGATGCGGCCCGGGCAGCGGGGCGCGAGGTCTTCATCGTCGGCGTCAAGGGCGCGGCTGGCCCCGACATTGAGCGCTATCCGCATGGGTGGGTGCGTGTCGGCGCCATGGGGCGCTTCCTCAAGCTCTTTAAACAGAATGGTTGCGAGGATGTTGTCATCATCGGTCCGATGACGCGGCCGACGCTTCGCGACATTGTGCCGGATTTTCGTGGGCTGCTTCTCCTGCCACGCTTCATCAAGCGAATGAAGACGGGCGATGACGCGCTCTTGCGCGGCGTTGTGGAGTTCCTGGAGGAAAACGGCATTCGCGTCGTCGGCGCGGAAACCATTTTGCCGAGCCTGCTTGCTTCCATGGGTCTGTTGAGCAAGGCTGCCCCAACCGCGTCGCAGGAAGCCGATATAGACGCTGCAATTGCCGCCGCTCGCAAAATCGGGGCGCTCGATATCGGGCAAGGCGCCGTCGTCTGTCGCGGCAATGTGCTTGCGCTCGAAGACATAAAAGGAACGGATGCGATGCTGGGCCGGGTTGCCGCCATGCCGCGGGAAGGTCGCGGCTCTGAGACCGCGCGCGACGGCGTGCTGGTCAAGCTGCCAAAGCCGGCACAGGAGCGGCGCGTCGATTTGCCGACCATCGGTGTGCGGACGGTTGAACGCGCCGCTGCCGCCGGGCTTGCGGGCATCGCGGTCGAGGCGGGCGGGGCCATTGTGGCGGATGCAGAGGGCGTGGCGCGCAAGGCCGATGAGCTCGGCCTCTTCGTGCTGGGTTTCCCGCATACGCGGACACTGGGCGCGCGGCCATGAAGGACGACGTGAGCATTCCCCATATCATGCTCGTCGCGGGCGAGCCCTCCGGCGATGCGCTTGGCGGCGAGTTGATGGAAGCCCTGAAGGAGCTGACCCACGGCGCGGTGCGCATCACGGGCGCTGGTGGGCCTAAGATGATCGCTCAGGGCCTCGCCTCCATTTTCCCGATGTCCGACACCTCCGTCATGGGGCCGCGCGAGGTCATTCCGCGCTTGCCGCTCATTCTGAGGCGCATGCGGGAGACGGCGGATTTCGCGGTGCGCGAGCGTCCCGACGTGCTGGTCATTATCGACAGCCCGGATTTCACGCATATGGTGGCGAAGCGCGTTGCGAAGCGCGCGCCGGATATTCCGATTGCGAATTATGTCTCGCCGAGCGTCTGGGCCTGGCGGCGCGGCCGCGCACGCGGCATGGCGAAATATGTGAAGCGTGTGCTGGCGCTGCTTCCGTTCGAGCCGGATTTTTTCCGCGCGGAAGCCAATCTCGATTGCGTCTATGTCGGCCATCCGGCCATTGAGCGCTTGCCGGCAGCGGGCAGTGGCGAGGCGTTCCGCAAGGCGCGCGGGCTCGCACCCGACCAGCCGATACTGCTGATCCTTCCCGGCAGCCGCACCAATGAAGTGAAGCGCCTGATTGCCGATTTCGGCGCGACGGCCGCGCTGCTCGCGCGAGACATTCCCGGAATAAAGTTCGTTCTGCCGACCGTGCCGCATGTCCGCGATTTGGTGGAAGAAGGCGTGAAGAGCTGGACGGTTCCCGTCGAGTTGATTGAAGGCGAGGACGAGAAGCGAGCGGCCTTCGATGCGGCCACCGCTGCGCTGGCCGCGTCGGGCACCGTCTCGCTTGAGCTCGGTCTTGCCCGTGTGCCGATGGTGATCGCCTACAAGATCGACCCCATCGCTGCCTGGGTCGTCTCCGGCCTGCTCAAGGTGCCGTCGGTCGTCGTCGTCAATCTCATCCTCGACCGGCCCTCCGTGCGGGAGTTCCTGCAATTTGCGGCGAAGCCCGCTGCGCTTGCAGATGCGCTGAAGCCGCTTCTGCGCGAGACGCCTGCGCGCAAGCAGGCGCTGGCTGATCTGGACGAGCTCAGGGAGATCATGGGGGTCGGCGGCGACAGGCCAAGCCTTCGGGCAGCGCGGGCGGTTCTGGAAATGCTGCCGCCGCGGCTCAGATAAGCTCAAAAGAAAAGAGGCGCCCCGTGGGGCGCCTCTTGCATTTCTCGATCGGCTCGACGGCTTACTTGCGCTTGTCGAAGGCGACGTAGTCGCGGCGCGGGGCGCCCGTGTAGAGCTGGCGCGGACGGCCGATGCGCTGGTCCGGGTCCTCGATCATCTCGTTCCACTGGGCGACCCAGCCGACGGTGCGGGCGAGGGCGAAGAGCACGGTGAACATGGTGGTCGGGAAGCCCATCGCCTTCAGCGTGATGCCCGAATAGAAGTCGATATTCGGATAGAGCTTCTTCTCGATGAAGTAGCTGTCGCTGAGAGCGATCCTCTCGAGTTCGATGGCAACGTCGAGCAGCGGATCGTCCTTGATCCCGAGGACCTGGAGCACTTCGTGGCAGGTCTTCTGCATCACGCGGGCGCGCGGGTCGTAGTTCTTGTAGACGCGGTGGCCGAAGCCCATCAGGCGGAACGGATCGTTCTTGTCCTTCGCCTTGTTGATGTATTCCGGGATACGGTCGACGGTGCCGATTTCGCGCAGCATTTCGAGCGCGGCCTCATTCGCGCCGCCATGCGCCGGGCCCCAGAGGCAGGCG
>JAJXZC010000167.1 GCA_021780275.1 Pseudomonadota bacterium | reverse complement strand
CAGCGTTTCCGCCAGCGGTGTCCATCGCCCCGTATCGCCGGTGACGAGCAGGTGCCGGATGGCCTCAGCTCCCGGCGCGCCACCCGGCTCGCGCGTCAACACGACCTCGTGGCCGAGGGCTTCCAGTCGCGCCCGAAGCGCGCGCGCCTGCGTCGATTTGCCGGCGCCCTCGCCACCTTCCAGCGTGATGAAGCGCGGCTGGGTCATGTTCTCAGCCGCCGAAGATCATGTGCTTGAGCGCGTTCATCGCGCGGCCGAAAATACCGAGCCGATCGACATTCGCGCCCGCGACCAGCGGGATTTCCTGCACGGGCTTGTCGGGCGCTTCGATGCGCAGGGTGCCGATGCGCTGACCCGCGGCGATAGGAGCCTTCACGGGCGAGGAATAGCTCACCGTCACCTTCATGCCCTTGCGCTGGTCGGGCGTCATGATGAGCGAAACGTCGCTGCCCGCCACCAGCGGCACTTCCGAATAGGTGCCCTGCCAGACGGGCGCATTTTCAACTGTGGCACCCTTGGCGAAGATTTCGTACTTCTTGAACGAGCGGAAACCCCAGTCGAGCACGCGCACGCTTTCTTCGGCGCGAGCCTTGTTCGTCGGCATACCGTTGAGGACGAGGATGAGCCGCTGGCCGTTGCGCTTGGCCGATACGACGAGGCCAAAGCCCGACGCTTCTGTGTGCCCGGTTTTCAAGCCGTCGACACTGGGATCGAGGTACAGCGCCGGATTGCGGTTCTCCTGGTGGATGCCGTTCCAGGTGAACTCCTTCTCGCTGAAGTAGTGATAATATTCCGGGAAGTCATAGATGATGTGGCGAGCGAGCCGCGCGAGATCGTGCGCCGTCATCATCTGGTTCGGATCGGGCCAGCCGGTGGAGTTCGCGAAGGTCGAATCCGTCAGGCCGAGTTCCTTCGCGCGCTCCGTCATCGCGGCGGCGAATTCCGGCTCCGAACCCTTCAACGCTTCCGCGACCGTGATGCAGCCGTCATTGGCTGATTGCACGATGATGCCCTGTATCAGCACCTCGACCGGAATGCGCGATCCGACCTGCGCGAACATGGTCGACGAACCCGATGTCGTGCCGCCCGCTCGCCATGCATGCTCGCTGACGGGGAATTCGTCGGTGAGCTTGACCGTGCCGGACTTCAAGGCGTCGAAGAGCATCGACAGCGTCATGAGCTTGCTCATGCTCGCGGGATGCATGCGAACGTCGCCGTCCTTTTCCCACAGCACGGCGCCCGTCGCCGCGTCCATCAGCACCGCGTATTGCGCCGAGGTGTCAAAGGCGAGCGCGGGGCGCGCGGCCAGGATGGACAGCAGTGCGACAGCGGCAAGTGCCATGCGGTGAAGGATCGGCTTCATTCGACTCATATCGGATATTCCCTTTCAGTGGCGTCGGCAGGTGTGCGCATGTCCGTCTAATCGACGATGATGCGCGCCCCGGCATGGCCCTTCTGTATGACGTTCTGCAGCGACGCGTCGGCGGCGGATACGTTGGGCAGCGGCCCCACGCGCACACGATAATATTGCGCCCCTTCGACCTGCACAGGTTTCACCTGCACATTGTTGAACCCCTGCGCGAGCAACTGCTGATGCACGGACTCGGCATTGGCGAAGCTGCGGAAAGAACCGGCCTGCACAAAGAGGTTCGTGCCTGCAGGCACGGGCACCTGTTGCACGGCGGCGGGCGTCGGCGGCAGCACATTGGCGCTGGCGACCTGCGTTTCGTCGGAAACGGGTTTCATCCCGCCTGCGGGCTTCGGCGCGGAGAGCGTGGAGGCGGAAACCGAAACCGGCGCCGATGAAACCGGCGCCGATGACGCGACCTTCACCCCGGCAACCGGCGCGAGCGCGACGGCGGTGACCGAAGATTTGGGCACAATGGAAACCTGTTTCTCGCTCTCGTCCATGGCGGGCTTCGGCGCGATGAAGGTTTCCTGGCCGGTTGCCGAGGCCACCTGCGTCTTCATCGTGCCGGGAATGCCCGGCAGCGGCGCGCGGCCGAGATACTGTACGCGGACTCTCGCCGTGCCCTTGCGGTCATAGTCCAGAAGTTCCGCCGCCTTGTGCGAAAGGTCGATCTCGCGGCCATTGACGAAGGGCCCGCGATCATTGACCCGGACGACCACCGACCGCCCGTTTTCGAGATTGGTCACGCGGACGAGAACCGGCATCGGCAAGGTCGGATGCGCGGCGGTCAGCGCTTCCTGATCGAACGTCTCGCCATTCGCTGTCTGCTTGCCGTGAAACTGCGGGCCGTACCATGAGCCGATACCCGTGGAGTCGTAATTCTCGTCCTCATGCGGGTAGTACCAGACACCGGCGACCTGATAGGGCTTGCCGATCTTGTAGGAGCCGCCCTCGCCCGTCGGAACGTGGTCGGTGCTGCGGCTGGTTCCGCAGGCGGCAAGCATCAGCGCCATGGCCGCCATCGCCGCCCAGCCAAATGGCAAAGCCCGTGACCTGATCGGCATGGGCCAGACCATATCGGACGACATCGAACCGCTCATTCGGATACCCCTGGTTCCGCGCGGAACTGCGCCTCTGGACAACCCTGCCTGTTGTCCGGACCGGCGACTCACGCGCGCGAACATCATCAAGCTTATAATCAGCCGCAGGTTGAGCGGCAAGAAGCCCCGTATGCTCCATTCACTCCCTCGCATGCCTTTCCTTTCCCTCCAAGCCGCGTTAACGATTGAGGAAAATAGCCGCCTGTCGCGGACCGGGGACAAGTATGACGACGCATGCAGCCGAGCGATCGGACGAGGTTCTGGAAAATAGCGCGAGCCAGTCGCTGACTCAGGGCCTTGTCCGACTGATCCGTTCGAAGCCCATCGGGACCGGCGATCTCGAGGCGGCAGCCCTGTTCACGCTCGACGCGGTCGCCAATATTCTGGCGGGACGCAACTCCGTCCCCGGTCGGGCGCTGCTCGCCTGGTCGGCTGAGAAGACGCGCAGCAACGCCGAGCCGGATCCCGAGCACCTCGCCTTTCTGATGGGTGGCCTTTGCCACATTCTGGAAACAGATGACCTCCATCGCGGGTCGGTGGTGCATCCGGGCTGCGTCGTGGTTCCGGCGGCCTGGGCGCTCGCGCGGCATCGCCGGGCAAGCGGGCGCGCGCTCCTCGAGTCGGTGCTTCACGGGTTCGAGGCGACGACGCGCGTCGGCATGGCGGTTGGCCCGGCCCATTACCGTATCTGGCACAATACGGCGACCTGCGGACCCTACGGTTCCGCGATGGCGGCAGCCTATCTCCTCGGCCTTTCGGATGCGCAGGCCGTCGACGCTCTGGGCAATGCGGGCAGTCAGTCGGCGGGCCTCTGGCAGTTTCTCGAAACCGGGGCCATGACGAAGCATCTTCATGCGGGCCATGCCGCCGAGGCCGGACTCAAGGCGGGCGAGCTCGCCGTCTTCGGTTTTACCGGCCCGCCCCACATTCTCGAAGGCGAAAAGGGCTTCTTCCGCGCTGCCTGCCCGGATGCCGATCCTGCCGCCGTGCTGCGCGCGCCCGACGCGCCGTGGCAGCTTCTGCTGACCTCCATCAAGCCCTGGCCATCCTGCCGTCATACCCATCCGGCAATCGATGCCGCCGAGGAATTGCGGGTGAAGATCGCGGGCCGCGCAATCGAGGCTGTCGAGGTAGACGCCTATCAGGCAGCGCTCGACGTCTGCAATCGGCCGGTGGCCAACAGCGACTACGAAGCGAAGTTCTCGCTGCAACATGCGGTTGCTGCGGCCCTGACGCGCCATCCGGTCGACTTCGAAGCTTTCGGCCCCGCAGCGCGCAGCGAGTGCGCGGCGCTGGCGTTGAAAGTCTCGATCGCCGCCCGCGAGCCTTATCTTTCGGCCTATCCGAAGTCCTGGGGTTCGGCGGTACGCGTTCGTCTGGTCGACGGAACGAAGCTCGAAGTCGCCCGGCAGAATGCCAAGGGCGATCCCGAAGCGCCGCTTTCGGATGCGGACATGGTGGCGAAGGCCCGCATGTTGCTGGCCCATGGCGGCGTCGCCGATGCGGACCGCATCATCGATGGAATACTGGGCCTCGCCTCGGGCGGGAGCCTGCCCGACCTCGGCGTGATCTGAGGTTCAGCTCGTCGCCTTTTGTACGAGCGGGGCGATCAGCCTTTGCAGCAATGGATCGACCCGCGGCTTGTGGTCGAGATAGGCCTGCCCGCCAAAGCCGACAAGGACGGGTAGCCAGATCCAGGCCGTCCGCCAGACCAGACTGCGCGAGGCCTTTGGCTTTTCCTGCGCGGGGGCTTCCACAGGGACCGAAGCGGCGACCGTCAATTTCTCTTCGGCTGGTGTGGGCTCAACCGCAGGCGCGGCAACGGGCGCGGCCACAAGGGCTTCAGGCGCCGCCGGGGCAATCGCGTCAGCGGCGAGCAGTTCCCTCGATACCCTTCGTTCCTGAAGGAACAGATGGACCATGTAAAGTAGGAGTACTCCCAAGATACCCAAAGGAATCCAGGTCGATGTGAGATCCACTGCCGGCACGCTTATTCCCCCATGTCGTCGTGTGGCTTACGGAACGCTCCGGGGCCACTTCGTTTTGTGCCATTCTGGCCCAGTCGACCCCCGGTGCAAAAGGCTTTCTAAAGACCACAACAAAAATATGGTTTAGGCGCGAGCCGAATGACTTGCCCGCCGCGACGAGACGGAGCTAGAAAGCGTCCGTGCCCCGAACGACTTCACCCATGTCCGAAGAGCAGAGCGCGCGACGGTTTCTCGTTCCGTTGATCGTCGCCTGCGCCCTGTTCATGGAAAATCTGGACTCGACGGTCATAGCGACCTCGCTCCCGGCCATTGCGCGGTCCTTCGGCGAAGATCCGCTGCGGCTCAATCTGGCGATTACCTCCTATCTGCTGAGCCTCGGCATCTTCATTCCGCTTTCCGGCTGGATGGCGGACCGTTTCGGCGCGCGTACCATTTTCTGTTCGGCCATTGCGGTGTTCACGCTGGGCTCGATCGGCTGCTCCGCGGTCAATGGCCTGCCGGAGATGGTTGCCGCGCGCATCCTTCAGGGTATCGGCGGCGCGATGATGGTGCCCGTCGGGCGGCTCGTGATCCTCCGCACAGTGCCGAAATCCGATCTCGTCAATGCCATGGCCTGGCTCACCGTGCCTGCCCTGCTCGGCCCCGTGCTTGGGCCCCCCGTCGGCGGCTTCATCTCGACCTTCGGAAGCTGGCGCTGGATTTTCCTCATCAACATTCCCATCGGCATTCTGGGCATCGGGCTCGCCCTCGCCTTCATCGAGAATACGAAGGAAACGCGCAAGGAGCGCTTCGATACATATGGCTTCGTGATTGTCAGCCTCGGCGTCGCGGCGACCATGTTCGGCTTCGAGAATGTCGGACGCGGCATCCTGCCGACGCCGGTCATCGTCTCTCTTCTGTCGGTGGGCGTCGCCCTCCTCGCGCTCTATTACCGCCATACGCGCGTGAATGCCGCGCCGATCATCGACCTTTCAGTGCTTCGTGTGCAGACTTTTGGCGCCAGCATTCTGGGCGGGTTTCTTTTCCGCATGGGGATCGGCGCGCTGCCCTTCCTCACGCCCATGATGTTGCAGCTCGGATTCGGCCTCACGCCCTTCGCATCGGGCATGATTACTTTCGCAGGCGCCGCCGGCGCGATCACGATGAAGTTCACGGCCGGGCCCATCATCCGCCGCTTCGGCTATCGCCCCGTGCTTCTCGCCAACACTTTCATCTGCGCCTTCTTCATGGCGCTTTATGGCTTCTTCACGCCACAGACCCCGCATCTCCTCATCATCGCGATCCTTCTGGTTGGTGGCTTTTTTCGTTCGCTGCAATTCACCAGCCTGAACACCATCGCCTTTGCCGATATCCCGATACAAACCATGAGCCGCGCCACGACGCTTTCCGCCGTCGGGCAGCAATTGTCGCTGAGCTTCGGTGTGGGCATCGGCGCGCTTCTGCTTCACATGACGCTTACAATGAGCGGCAATGCGCATCTGACCGCGCAGGACTTCAGCCCGGCCTATTTCGTCATTGCGGCGATCAGCCTTGGCTCGTTGCTTTTCTTCTGGCCGCTGCCTCGCGATGCAGGCGATGCGGTGAGCGGACGGGTGTCCGTAGAGTCGAATTCAGCGTCGTAACCTCAGCGCGACGAAACGCGTTCGGCGTTCTTCAGAACCTTCGCCAGAGCCAGCCGTTTCCTGAACGAGAGTCTCTTGCGCAGGACGCGCTCCATGCCCTTGAGCGACCACCGCCAGCCGCGCGGATCGACGAAATCCTTCCAGGGCGTCCCCGCGAGACTGTTCAGGTAGTATGCGCGGAACGCCATGTCGGCAAAACGCGATGCCTCAGCCCATGGCTTCGGCGAACTGGTGAAATGCCTTATGCAGGTTTCGAACGGCATATAGTCGGTCACCGTCGAGATGACGTTCCACCTGGGCGGCAGCGGGCACCAATTGTCGCGAAACACGACGTTCAAATTATCCTGTTCGGACAGGAACGAATGTTCCACGGTCGCCAACAAGGCGACGGTCTTCTGCAGGTATCGCCCGGCAAGGGTTTTCCGCCAATCGAACAGGAGCACGCCGGAATTGAAATAACGTGCGCCGGAGAGGAAACCGATTTTGTCGAGATGCTCAACTGACGAGGGCATGAAATCGGGCGTGAATCCGACATCCATGACGGCGCCGAGGGGATAGCCCTTCAAATCCGCGTCGAGAAGGCCGCGGATCGGTTGAAGGGCGAGCAGATCGCTGTCGAGATAAAGGACGCGCGCGTAGCGATCATCGAGATATCTGTTCAAGGTCAGCCGGATCCCATGCCCCAGCCAGCGGCCGAGATCGAGAATCTCCTTCTCGACGATCTCAACATGCTGCAGCCTTATCGCGGTCGAATGCTTTGCGTTGAAGGCGGCCATCGCTTCGTCGTCGGCGGCCGTTCCGCCAACGAGCATGACAATGAAATCAGCATGTGCGGGGGCGCCAAAGCGGCAGCAGGACAAGAGAGTAACCGCAGCGGCGGGAAGCCAGTTCGATGTCGCGCAGCAGACGATGGCGATACGATCTTCTTTCGATGGCGGCTCCATTTGGCGCACTTTCCAGGGGACGCCTCGTCGCGCATCCATTATTACGGTGTAAGCGGAGCATGTCATAGGCCAGGACAGCCGCCCACTGCATTCAGCGCCAAACCTCTTGTTCGGCGGGGCCAAGCCTATCATCATGCAACGTAATTATAAATCCGGACCTTGCGATGTTCATCCTCGTCATCAACCTCGATCGGCACAGGCTCAGGCTGGAGCGAATGAGCGCCCAGCTTGCGGCTTCGGGGTTGGCTTTCGAGCGCTTGCGGGCCATCGATGGCGCTGAACTGAGCGATGCCGATCTGGCTGGCGTCGTTTCGCCGACGCAGCCACAGACGCTGTCTCGCTCCGAGGTCGCCTGCTTCCTCAGCCATCGAGCGGCGTGGCAGCGCTTTCTGGCAAGCGATGAACCTCTTTGCTGCGTGCTGGAAGATGACGTGCGGCTGGCTGCCGACTTCGGCCCGGCGCTGAGCGCCGCCCCGGCATGGACCTCCCTGCCCCATGACGTCATCAAGATCGAAACCATGCGCCAGCGCGTCTGGGTCCGCCGCCGTAAGCGGGCCTGCTTTCCGGGCTACGCGCTTTCGGAGCTTCGCTCCTGCCATCACGGCACGGCGGGCTATATCGTCAATCGCGAGGGAGCCCGTCGCCTGCTCGATTTGACCGAGCAGATGGACAGGCCGATCGACAATCTCATATTCGACCGCGCAATCGCTGCCTCGCCGCGGCTCCTCGTGCTGCAGCTGCAGCCCGCGCTCTGCATTCAGGAGGACGCGCTTGTCGCGGTTTTGCCGGAGAGCGAATTCCGAAGCTCCATCACGCCCGAACGCGAACGCCTGCTGCGGCCCGGCATCAAGCGCAAGGGCCTCGCCAAACTGTTGCAGGAAGTGGCCCGGCCCTTCAGGCGGCTATTCTCCCTGCCGGCACGTCTGGGCCTTGAGCGCGTCATGGTGGGCTTCGACGAAACGCATATGTTGCGCCCCGATGTCGTTTTCCCTGTTGAGTCAGCCGCCCGAAGCCGCTAATGCCTTGCTCACGGAAGGGTGGCCGAGTGGTTTAAGGCACCGGTCTTGAAAACCGGCGATGGGCAACCATCCGTGGGTTCGAATCCCACCCCTTCCGCCAGAAGGTCAATGAAAACAATGGCTTGTCTAAGCCTCTGGCGATTGACCCCCAAATTCACCCACGTGATTTTTTCATTTTGTCTAAAAACTCGTCTGGCGGAATAAAAACCTCCAAATGAGCCCGATCCGGTCAGGCCCCCATCGGCCGCCGAAGATCGAAGGTGCCCTACCTGTTGGAAGACGCCACGGACGGCGGCTCATCAGTATGGTGTCCGCTGCTCTCGTCTTTGGAATCGTTCAAACAACCGCCGGCGGTTTTTCCTCTCTGCAGAGGCGCCTCACTTGAGGAAGCCACGACGACCGAGCCAATCGCGCAAGATGCGGCGGATTGACTCAGGTCGTTCCGGTGCATCGTCCTGGGTGACGGCGTAGGCGTCCAAGCCATTGATGAGGTCGCGGGGCAACCGGGTGTCGACGCGCTCTGAATCAACAGGCGGCCGTCCTCTTCCCCTGCTATTTTTTGACGACATCTATTTACACCCGGTAATATTTGTCGTCAGATATTAGCCGGGCTAGATGCCCGCGTGCAACCGGCGAATGAAGAGGAAGGACGCGAAGATGAATGTGAAAGATCGGCTATTCAACATTGAGGCGATGCGTGGCCTGAGCATCATGGACCTGTGTCTGGTCTATGACACCCTCTCGCGCTGTATCGATGTCACCTTTGACGCTCAGAACGAACCGCGCGCAACGGTTGATGGCAATTCCTCTCCGGGCAGTAAGCAAGTGTAGCTTTTGCAGGGCTATTTAATTGACGCGCGAAACACACTTATCGAGATCGCGCGCGATACTCCCGCCGACGAC
>JAJXZC010000503.1 GCA_021780275.1 Pseudomonadota bacterium | reverse complement strand
TCGCAAGCAGGCTTGGCGCGCGCTCGCGGAAATAGGCCTGATAGAGCGGGTATCGCTCTATGTTGGATCGGTAGTCGAGTTTGAAACCGAGTTGAATCTCGTCGTTTCCGGGCCGCGCCAGGATCGCGGCGTCGAGCCAATAGACCTCCGGTTCGATCTCAGAGGGGTCAGGTACGCCTTGAAAATAGGCGTCGCGGACCCCGGCGAAAGTGAAGCGGCGCTTTATTGTCTCGCGGAGTTCCGCCGTCTGATGGTGCCAGAATGCGCGCACGGGACGCCATGCAGCTTCTCCCAAGCCTTCGACATAGGCATTGCCGTTCTGGGAGACGAAGCCCACAACCCGCTCTGGGGCGGCGAGGGCAAGGTTAAACCCGACGGGCGCACCATAGTCGAAGACGTACATGGCGAAACGCTTGAGCCCGAGGGCATCGACGAAGGCGCGGATCGTCTGCGTGAGGCCATGAAAATCGTAGCGGTAGCGGCGTTCGGCCGGGACCTCGGTGAAGCCGAAGGACGGCAGATCTGGCGCAATCACCCGATAGCGGTCCGCGAGCCGCGGCATCAAATGGCGGAAATAAAACGATGAATTGGCGAAGCCGTGGAGAAGGAGCAGGACGGGTGCCGACGCGCCGCCGGCTTCACGGTAAAATACGCGGACGCCGTCCGCGTCGATGAAGCCATGTTTTACGCGCATAGGGGCGACCGGTTGGGACGGGCTCGATGCCGCGGTCGCGCCAGCCGCCGGGAGCACGGCCGCCATGGCGGCCGTGCTCGATAACGCGGCCCGTCGCGTTAAGGTCGTGCCCTGCATTGCAATCTCCTGCGAATCCTTCGAGGGCTTGCAACGCCATGAGCAAAGCGCTCACACGATGTGCCGATCGAGGAGGCGGCCTTCCCGATATAGTCCGGCTGGACGATCCGCAAGATCGATTCGCGTGCTCCCAGCGTGCCGTCGGCGTGCGTTCATCTGCAACGCCTTCCGATGGTTCCGGGGCACGGCGGATTTTCCATCAGATCAGCAGAATTGCTGGACGCCCGCATAGGCGGCAGGCATCGGATCGGGCTCGCTCGGAATTCCGCGCCAGCGTGTCCTCGGCGGCAGAACCTCGCCCTTCATCAGCACCGAGAGAGGTGCCAGAGTCGAGCCGGCCTGCATTTCCGTGCCATAGAGCACGACGGCCATATTGCCGATCGAGCAGCCAGGTCCGATTTTCAATCGATCGGCCTTCATGACGCGGTCTTCAAACAGATGCGTCTGGACGGTGCATCCCATGTTGAGCGCGGCATAGTCGCCGATTTCGACGAGGTCGAATTCTGAAAAGAGTGTCGTTTCGAGAAAGACCCAACGCCCGATTCGGCATCCCATTTTACGAAGATAGACGGAGATGTACGGCGTGCCCATGAGAGGCGCCAATGCCGTCGCCGCGGCCGTCTCATAGATTCCGTTGACGACCTCATTGAGCCACACGAAGCTGCTCCACAGAGGCTTTACCGTCGGCTCAAAGCGGCCGATCAGAAGCGTCTTGATGCGGGCGACCCAGGTGATCGTCGTCAACGACAAATAGAGCCCAGCGAGCGGTGCCGCCAAAAGCACGCTCCAAAACGGGACGATCTGATCCAGGACGAGCACGACGACGCTGAAGCTCAGAAGCTCCGTGGCCACGAACAGGCTCGGGAGCAGGATCCGCATCGAGTCGAGGAGGGTCCGGTAGCAGCGCGACGACAGATTCGGGCGATAAGTTTCCGATTCCAGGAAGCAGCTGGGATCCTTCGCTTTCGGCACTTCGAAGCTCGGCGAGCCGAGCCAACGGGTGCCGCTCGGCGTTTCGGGATAAGCCGCCGGCGTCTTGGACATGACGCCGATCAGGCTGTCGCTGCCGACATTGGCGCCGCCCGGCACGAGAGCGCTGTTTCCGATAAAGGTGCGGCGGCCGATCTTATTTTTGCGAAGCTCGACGGTGCCACGATAAATTCGATCGCCGCCGATAATGCAGGCATCGGCGAGGAAGCATCCATCGTCGATTTCGAGCAGATCCGGGATGACATTGGTGATCGTGGAAATTTCCACGTCTTTGCCGATTTTCGCTCCCATGAACCGCAGAAACTGGGGGAGAAAGACGGTCGCGTAAAGCGGCAGCAGAAGCTGCCGCGTATTCCGCATCAAATAGTTCAAAAACCAATATTGTAGATAGCGACCGCTGGCGAGCGGGAAGATCCCCGGTTTGATGCGGCCGATGATCAGCCGCTTCACCACGATCGTCAGGACCGCATACCAGATCGTCGCCAAAGGCGCCGCGATGAAGACGGCCAAAATCGCGGCGGCCGGCCCCCATCGTTCGAGCGCATACCAGACCAAGACGAGGCTCGGCAGAATGGACGCGATGAGGAAATAGCCCATCGCATAGATGAGGCCGAGATGAATCAGGCCGAAGAGGATTGGCCGGCGTCTTGCGGGGAGCGTGTCCGGGCGGGAGACGACCGCAGGGGCGAGCGGCGAACCGGCTCCTTCTTCATCCTGCTGCAGGACCGCGCCGTCCGGCAATTGCGAATTGTCATCGATGCATGATCGATCGTGCATCACGACATTGAGGCCGATTGCGGTGTGCATGCCGATGAAGCATTCGGCCCCGATATCGACCGTGCCGAGCATCAGCCAGCCGTTTTCGACGCGATAGCCGAGCAATTGCGCGTCGGAGCCGATGCTGGACTCGGTTCCGATCGATACGAGATCGAAAGCGCTGCACAAAGCGGTGCCGATCGCGCAATTCTTTCCGATGCGTGCGCCCATGGCCCGATAATAGAGGCTCATCAGCGGCGTACCGACGAACATCTCGGGCCAGCCAAGCGTCTGGAAGCGGTTCGCAAGCCACCAACGGAAGTAATAGAAGCCCCAAACGGGGTAGCGCCCGGCGCGATATCGCCCGACGGCAAGCCATTTGACGGCGATGCTGATGAAGAGCCACGTCGGCCACGTCGCAAAGCCGACGATGGTTGCCATGCCGCTTGCGGTGGCAAAGTCCATCTGCCCGGTGTAGACGCGCTCGCAAATGATGATGGAAAACACCAATGGGGCGGAGAACACGGAATAATAGAGCGTCAGCGCCAGGGTTTGCAGGAAGACGCAAAGCCAGCGTGTCGCGACGTTGACGTGGATCGGCTGTTCGCCGAGTTTATCTGTCGCTGGCGCCGCATCTTTCTCGTCCGAGGCGGTCGGTGGCATTGTCGCGGCCAGGCGTCGCGCGATATCCCTGACGGTACGGCATTCGTAAATGTCTTTGACGGAAATGTTGAGCGTGCGGAGTTGCGCGCGCAGCTCCGTCACGACATGCGCCGCCAGGAGCGAATTTCCTCTGAGGTCGCGAAAGAAATCGTCTTCGACGGAGATCGGTCCGGTATTCAGTTGCGCTTGCCATGTCGCGGCGATCTTTGCTTCAAGGTCGTTGTCCGGAGCGATATGCGGACGCTCCTGGATCACGAAAGCGCTTTTAGGCGCCGGCAAAGCCTTGCGGTCGACTTTTCCGCTCGTCGCCCTCGGAAGCGAATCCATGACCTCCAGATATTTTGGCAGCATGTAGTCGGGGAGGCGATTGGACAGCGATTGGGCGAGGCTGCGTTTCTGAAGCGCGCCGAAGTTTCCAGCGGGAACGATGTAGGCGGCGATTTCCTTGAAGTCGCCCCGCTCGTGGACGAGGACGGCGGCCGCGCGAACGGAAGGATGTTCCAAAAGGATCGATTCGATTTCCGACAGCTCGATCCGATAGCCGCGAATTTTGACCTGATCGTCGTTGCGTCCGATAAATTCGATCGTCCCGTCCGGCCTCGCTCTGACCAAATCGCGCGTCCGGTAGAGCCGCGGGGCTTTCGCCGCGGTCGCGGGAAACGGGTTCGGGACGAATTGCCGATCCGTCATTTCCGAAAGATTCATATAGCCGCGCGCGACGCTTTTTCCGCCAATGTAAAGTTCGCCGACCTCTCCGGCTTTCACCTCTTCCAAATTCTCGCCGACGATGTGGCAGACGTAGCCGGGCAGGGGGCGCCCGATCGTCACGATATTGGGCGCGACGCAATCGAAAAGGGTGGCGACGACGGCGGTCTCCGTCGGCCCGTAAGTATTCAGCATCCGGCGCTTGGGCGTCGCCCATTTCGCGACCAGCGGCGTGGGACAGGCCTCGCCGCCAACGACGAGAAGCCGCACGCTCGGCAGATCGTCAGCGATCAGCGAAAGAAACGTTGGAACGGTCGAGAAATAAGTTATGGCTTTCGTATTGATGAAGTTCGCGGCCTGTTCGGGCGATCGTGCAATATCCTCCGAGGGGACAACGAGGGTGCCGCCGAGCGAGAACGCTGCCCAGATTTCCTCGACTGAAGCATCGAAGGCGACGGAAAATCCCTGATAGACGCGATCATCCCGGTTGAGGCCGTAGCTGCCTTCGAGCGCGTCGATGAAATTGACGACGTTTCGATGCTCAAGCACGACGCCCTTGGGGCGTCCCGTCGTGCCCGACGTATAAATCACGTAGCAAATGTCGCCGGCAACCGCCGTCGGGGCTGGCCGCGAGCCGGGGAAGCAATCGATATCTTGCCATTGCCGGTCGAGGGCGATGAAGGGGCAGCAGCTTATAAAAGGGTGAATAGCCTCGTAGAGAGGTTCGTTCGTCAGTACCGCGGAGAGCTTCGCGTCGCCGACGATCTGCGAGATGCGCTCGATCGGCATCTGCGGATCAATCGGGACATAACCTGCACCCGACTTCAGCACACCGAGAATGGCGGCAAACAAGTCAGGCGATTTCGTCAGATAAACCCCGACCAAATCTTGCGGTCCGATGTGCTGGGATTGCAGAAAATGCGCAATCTTATTTGCACTCCGTTCGAGCTGCGCATAGGTCAGGATCGCGTCTTGGCATTCAAGCGCTGGATGATGCGGCCGCAGATCGGTCTGGCGCTCGAAATATTCGTGGATCAGCTTCGCGCCGCGGACTGCGGCGTCTTCGCGTGGGACCGCGATATCGTCTAATGTGAGGCTCATTCTCCGACAGCTCCCACGTTTTGCGCGACGGCGCCGCAACGGGCAGATGTTTCAGAGACGGCGGATGCACGAGCCGGGCGTTCGCTCGTCTCTTCAATCAGATTTAGAAATTGTATTTCGCCGGTGGATGCGGCGGCCTGGGCGACGGCGAGTGTCGTAAGATAGAGATTGTCGTCGCCCTCGATATAGAGCGATTCGAAATGCGTCGGTGAGGTCGGGAAGTTTTGCTCGGAGACGAGCTCCGGTTCGGGGAACAGACGAAAGTCCATGGCCTGGAATTCGCTCGCGAAGCCCGCGCCGAGGAGTTTTGAAAAGGCTTCCTTCAGGGTCCAGATTCGAATTGCGCCCCTGAGACTATGCGGAGCGTGCAAGCGCGACAGGCGACGCTGTTCGTCGTGAGTAAGGAAGGCATCCTTGACCGCCGCGCTCATCGGCGAATCGACGCTTTCGATGTCGAGCCCGACCTCGAACACGTGCGATACCGCGACGCCGACCAGAGCATCGCAATGAGATAGGCTAAAGTTGATTTGCGGAAGTCCCGCCGCCAGCTGCAGCTTCCCGGTCTCGAGCCGCGCAAAGCGCCAGTATGCCGCCGCAAGGCGCTGATTCGAGACATGCGACAAAGCGAGGCGAAGCAGGATACGTCCGGCAACCGCGGCCTCAAGCGACGCGATGTTCGCGATCTTACCCAGTTCCGTCCGGTCGTCGTCGTCCAGGACCTGCAGGCAGGAACGCGCTTTCAGCAGAGATTTCGGCCGCGCAGTCCATATCTCGATAAGACCGCGGCCGGCAGCGGGCCGAGGCAACGCGGCGTCCGTCGTGCGCGCAGCGAATTCCTTGCGCCAGCCTGACGCGAATCGCGGCCGTGTCGGAGACCGGCGTTCGATCCGGCCCGGCGGATAGCGCGGGGTTGATCCTGACGCGGGTAAATGCAGTTGAGCGCAACGCATGGTGGCGCCTTAGCATGTCAAGAAATAATTTGAACTTAAATCGATTGATTATGGTAAAATTTAAAGTTTAACCGCTGCGTGGATTGTTCCAGAAGTACGGGCATAGGCATAGATACGATGTCGTTGTTAACAAATTCTGGTTAAACTTAATGGTGTATTGTTAAGGTTTATTTGCGTAGCGGATTGATACGTGGCAACGACCGATCAATAGAAGTTTAGTCTTTAATTTTGAAATTGCGTTTCCTCTCGGCCGGAACTAGGAGGCAGGCGTGTCTACAAAATTTTTGGTTGTCGCCATTGTTGCGCTGAGTGCCTTTTCCACACAAACGGCGGTCGCTCAGAAGACGGATTTGGCTGCAATAAAATGCAGTGACTTTCTCAAAATGAATGAGTCTAACGCAGTCAATGTCGTGACTTGGCTGCAGGGCTATTACACTTATGAAGATGATCCGACGGTCGTCGATAGTGATAAGGCAAAATCAAAAGAGGCGCAGATTAAGGAATATTGCGCCGATCACGGCGATACCGATCTCGTCAGCGCGTCGGCCATATTCATGGACAAAAAATACAACGCCGTGGCGACGACTTCCCTCGCCAATCCGCGTCAATAATCGGGCGGTCGGCTGCCAGAATTTCTTTTAATTAAAATGACACGAGCTGTGCCATTTTAACACTAGCCGGCTGTAAGTGGTCGTGGGACCGTGATGTCAGGGGGACGTCATGGCACGATTCGCGACAGCTTCATTCGCAGTCGCATTGGGAATCGCCGGAACATTTTCGGCGGCCCGGGCTGCTGACTTGCCGGTTTATAAAAACCCGCCGCCTCTGCCGCTGATCGATCCGTGGACCGGCTTTTATTTCGGTGCCCATGGCGGCTATGGCTGGGGACAGAAAACATTCCTCGACAATTTTCCGACGCCGGATTTCGCGCTCGATGCGCAGCCGTCGGTCGGCGGCGGGCTTGGCGGTCTTCAGGCTGGATATAATTACCAGTTCAATTGGCTTCTGGTCGGCGTCGAAGGCGATTTCAGCTGGTCCGGTGTCAAGAATTCCTCGTTTTCGTGCTTCTCATTCGGCAACCAGGATTGCACCGCTCATCCGGAATGGTTTGCGACGGCGACCGGCCATCTCGGCGCGGTATTCGGGCCGTTCTCCGTCTACGGCAAGGGCGGCGCGGCCTGGGTCCAAGATACCTATACGGATGTCGCGACTTGCCGCGGTTCGCAGCGGCGGAGCAGCGGCGGCGTTCCGGCGGCCTGCGGCGATCCCTTCAGCGCCAACGACACGCGCGTCGGATGGACCGCGGGCGTCGGCATCGAATATCAGTTCGCCCACAACTGGTCGGTCTGGGGCGAATACGACTACATGAATTTTGGCGCCCGCTCTGTTCCGTTTACCGATGGCGCGAATGGATTTTTCACGGAAGAAATCCATCAAACCATGAACGTCGTCAAAGTCGGCGTCAATTATCGCTTCAATGGCTTCGATACGTCGTCGACGGGGATGCTCGCCGACGCCGCGGCGGCGCCGGACGTGAACTCGACGGACGAGGGGCCGACGCATGTCATCGCTTTCACGGGTCTCGATGTCGGCAAATTGAGTTTTGACGCTTACGCCGGCGGAATGGTCGCGCCGTTCAAAGACCTCGATACATCCGGGTTCCGCCTTTACATTTTGGGCGACGGCGGCTGGTACAAATATTTCGACAGCGCCGGCAATGGCATCAAGGGCGTATCGCTGTCCGGCGATTTCCTCGGCGGCTATGCCTTCGAAGGGGACAATTATTCGCTGAATTTCTTCGGCGGTTTCAATGCGGAAAACGATACGCTGTCCCAGCCCGACCCGACGAACAAGGTTGTCGGAACGGAATTCGGCGTGAAAGTCCGCACGGACGACTGGTACAATCCGACAGAGAGAACCGAACTTCACGCGGAAGCCGAATTCTCAAGCGCTTTCCTCACTTATTATGGCACCGGCTCGTTCGGTTATGATTTCCTGAACGATTCCATTTTCGTCGGTCCGATGATCGGCACGCTGGGCGACGAACGCTATACCCAATTGCGCGCCGGCATCAGCATCGTCGGGATAAAAATCAAGAACGTGCAGGTCGATCTTTCCGGCGGCTATGCCAACGACAGCGTCGTCGGACCCGGCGGCTTCGGCAAGGTCGAGGTCAGCACGGCCTTCTAGCGATTTTGCCCGTACTCGCTTGACTTTCAGGCGCGACGGCGCCGGGCGGTTCAGCGCGAAATGCCAGAATGGTCAAGCTTCTGCTGATCGGCATCCGCCTCTTCTGCGCCGTTAGAGACAGACCTCGGGATTCGCGGTATTTCTCGGCTGTGCGAAGCGTAAGCGAGGGAGCAAGCCATGCCGAACGTTTATATCGAGCCGCGTCCGAAGGGTCATAAGGAAGGAAGTCCCATCGAGGATTACGTGGTCGAAGATCATGCCGGCCATGTTCTGCACACCACCAAAACGCAGCATGAGGCGATAGAATGGGCGAAGAAGGAAGGGCATCACCCTCTCGTCGCCCGCGTCCGCCACGAGAACGATAAGAAAGTGCCGGGCCACTGGCGCTCGGCCTAAAACGGCTCACTACAGTCGAGGCGGCGGGCAGGCCGGCAAGGCAGAGTCCGCTGCCCGCTTGCACGGTAAACCGTATCCATTCTTATGATCTCAATGCTTGGTAGGGCGTGAAACGAGCACGCCGAAGAAGCCCAAGTCTGCCGGGCGCCTTGGCTTCGCCGGCGCAAAGCGGCGGAAAATCCGTTCAAATAGGTCTCGTAGAAAATGCGGCATGGTCGCCTCCATGAAAATAGGCGAATCTTGGTTCGGTATATGCACAACTGGAACCTTGCGTTAAGCAAAAATATGGCCGGCCTATTTCTCTTCATCAGCTGCGCGACGCAGTTGCGCGGGATTTTGAAGTCTCGATGTCCGACCAAACGCTTCACCTTTTGCCGCATGCCCCGCCGATTTGGCCGCGCGGCGGCGCGGCGCAGGTCTCTGCACCGACTGCTCGG
>JAJXZC010000761.1:1415-9015 GCA_021780275.1 Pseudomonadota bacterium | reverse complement strand
AGGGGTACTGGATGACGACCGCTGAAGCGATGATCCGGGCGAAAGCTAAGGCAATTCTACTTTCTCAGGTCATACGGAATTATCAAGCGGCCCAAGTCGAAGAAGGAGTTGCGGCGCGGTTCTTTCTGGAACTCAAGAAACAGACGGCCGGCAAGCTCTTTACTGGGCGCACGAAGGCCACCCGCTTCTAAGTAACTAGATGGCGCGTATCAATCTAATAGGCTTTGCGCCGGATTTAGACTCGCGAACGCCCGGAGTGATGACGGTATGCAACGGCATTATGCCGACCCGTCGCGGCTTCAAGCCAATGCCGAGTCCTTCGCAGGCTTATCCAGCGCTCCCATCTCAATGCTTAGGCGCCTACTTCGCGGTCTACCCGAGCGGCGCGGCGCGGCTATTCGCGGCGACCTCCACGCATCTCTACGAAGGCATTTCGGGGGTGTGGACCGAAGTTGACGGCGGACAAACATTCAGTGGCTCGTCGAATCCGTGGCAATTCGCGATGTTCGGAAGCGACTGCATCGCGACGAACGGCGCGGACAGCCCGCAGGTGGCGGGATCGTCTGGTAATTTCGCGGCCCTCGCCGGGACACCCCCGAAAGGCGTACTGATACAGAGCGCCAGCGACTTCGTTCTGATGTTTTCGGGTTATACCTGGTATTGCTCGAAAGCCGGAGATGATGCGGTTTGGAGCTTTAGTATTTCCGATTTGTCGGCGACCGGCCCGCTTATCGACACCCCGGGAGAGATTGTCGCCGCCGCCAAGCTCGGGCGCATGGTCGCCGCGTACAAGAACCGAGGGATATATCTCGGGCAATTCGCGGGACCCCCAGATGTCTGGGATTGGTATCTAGCGTCACCGGAAACGGGCACCTTTAGTCAGGGTTGCGTTGTCAATGTCGGGCAATTCCACGCCTTTATTGGCCTAGACGATTTCTACATATTCGATGGATCGAGCCCCTCGCGGATCAAGCAGGCCGGCGGACCTAACGCGATCAAGGAATGGTTCTTCGCCACGCTCGACCAGAATAACGCGAGCAAGATTCTCGGTCGCTACGATCTAGTCAACGATACTGTCTATTGGCATTTCCCGTCGATCAACGCGAGTCCGGCCGGAACGCTCGACACTTGGATCGCCTGGAATATCCGCACAGGCAAATGGACGATGGGGAACGACACTATCGAGGCTGTCGTGCTTCCGTTCACGTCCGCCTCAACACCGTGGACCTACGCGCAATTCCAGACCGCTTATGTGACTTATGGCGGGATCGCTGACGTGCCCTACGGCTCGCAGCTTTTCGCAGGCTCCAACATCCCGATTCAGGCGTATTTCAAAACGGATCATAGTCTCTACCTTCTCAACGGATCGTCCGAAAACGCAGGCTTTACGACAGGTGATCTAGGACTTGAACCGAAAACCTCTTTCGTAGATAATGTGCGGCCAGCTTACGAGACTTTCCCGCCGAGCGCGACCCTCACCGGCTATTACCGCGACACGCTCGGGGAAGCCCTCACGGAAGGCGACACCGCCGACTTGCAGACTGACGGCTTTATGCCCCTCCGACAGAGTGCGCGGTATCACCGGCTAGCGTTCGCGATGGTGGGCGATTGGGAAATGATCAGCTTTGACGCAGACATCGCCCTGGATGGCGATTTCTAGATGAAACGACCTATCACACCGCCCAACCTGCCGAGCCATGTAGGACTTGAGCTTCAAGCATGGACGCGTCGCGCAAGCTCGACGCTCAACACCGAACTTGTAGGGCCAAGCATCGCGTCGAATACATCAATCGCGCCGAGCCACCCGATCCATCACGTCACCGGAACGGCCGCGATCGCGACCATTCTTGTCCCACCCGGATCGACGGGGCCGCTTCGGCTTATCGTGGATGCGGCATGGACGCTGATTGCTGGCGGCAACATCGCCGCCGCCGTCACCCCTACGGTCGGTCATGTCGTGGCGCTCACCTACGATCCGGCGACTGGCTTCTGGTATCCGACTTAATGAATTTCTCATTTCGGCTCGTACCGATCGAATCGTTGGATAGTGTTTGGCCCGCGATTGCGGTTGGACTGGAGCGCGTGAAGAAACGCACGCGCGATGCGACCTGGCAACTTGTAGACGTTCGACGCGCGCTCGACGAAGGCCGCGCGGAACTCCACTTAGGGCGCGCCCATGACAAATATGTCGGTTTTGTCATTCTCGCGCCGACTATCGACAACTACTCACTCAAAAAGAGCCTCTTAACTTGGGTCGCCTACATGCCGCGCGTCAGCCAAGAGATTCGAGATGCGGCCGATTACGCAATCGGCGACATCGCGTGGGCGAGAGGCATCGACCGCGGAGTCTTTATCTCGGCGCGGCGCGGTTACAAACGTCGGATTCCGGACGGCTGGCGTGAATACGAGACGGTCTACGAGAAAGACTACTCGAAGGGGCGAATCTAATGGGCGGCGGACCTAGCCAGACGACGCAGACCACATTCAGCGAGCCGTGGGGGCCTGCTCGGGGGCCTGGGCGTCAGTATATGCGCGATATGTGGTCGTATCTCACCGGCAACGGATTCGGCGCCGGCATGATGAACGATCCTTTTCCCAATCAATACGTTGCTGGCTTCACCAATCCCCAGAACGCCGGCTTTAGCGACATCACCGGCGCCGCGACTGGCCTGACGGGTATGAGCAACGGCGGCTTGTCGATGATGGATAACACGCTCGCCGGCAATTACCTCAATCCCTCAACGAACCCGTATCTAGCTGACACATCGAACGCCGCCGCGCAGACTATGATGAATCAGTACGAGGACGCGACATCGCCAGGGATCGCGGCCAATTTCATCAATGGCGGCGGATTCGGCAGTTCTGCGATGACCAATGCGCAGGACGCCGCAAAGTATGGATTGGGCACCAACCTCGCACAACTTAACGCGAGCATCTACGGACAGAACTACCAGAACGAGCGCTCGAATATGATGCAAGCGCTCGGATTGATGCCGACCGTAGATAACGCCGCACTCGCTCCCGGCGAGGCGATGCTGAATATCGGCAATCAGCAGCAGCAGCAAAATCAGAACGTCCTCGACACCAACTATCAGAACGCCTACCAGCAAGCGCAATTCCCGTTTCAGGTCGCCCAGATGATGCAAAGCGCGATCACTGGGATTGGGAACATGGGCAGCGGATCGGTTTCGGTCGCACCCTTTATGGGCGGCGGAAAGGGTCTCTAAATGGCAGCAGCAGCGGCGGCTTTACCCGCAGTTATGAGCGCAATCGGCGCGGGTGCGTCCGCGGCAGCACCGGCGGCAGCAGGTGCCGCGGCGGCCGGCGGCGCAGCAGCAGCAGGGGCGGGAGCGGCTGGCCTTGGCTCCGCACTCAGCGCACTACCCGCCGCGGCCGACTTAGGGACCACATTCGCCGATCCCGCGTTGAGCGGCATAACCGCTGGTATGGTCGCGGGCGGATCGCCGGCGATTGGCGCAGCAGCGACAGGTTTACCGGCCACCACGGACCTTGGTGCGATGTTCGCCAATCCCGCGTTGAGCGGAATCAAGGCCGGGATGGTTGCAGGCCCCGGACCAACCAGCAGCCCAATGGGCAGTCCGCTGGATTTTCTTAAAAGCCTCAGCCCAATCGGCAGCCAGATCGCGAGCGCGCTTGGATTCTCGGGGCCGAACGGCGCACAAATGCCTTCTTGGCTTTCCTCCAGTATGGGGCCTTTAGCATCGGCGCTGCTCACACCGAGGCCGGGGATGATGCCAACATCCCCCGCACCCGCGTTTCGACCGCAAGGGTCACCCCTGACGATGCCGTTTAACCCGATGACGCCGAATCGCCGCCTCCAAGTGCCAGGTATGCAGCCGCCACCGCAGATGAATCCGATGATGATGACCGCGCTCGGCCTCTAATCGGGGAGAGGATTCTACTAGATGGACTGGTCTAGCATTGGCTCCGCAATCGGGCAGGCACTTGGCCTTCCCGTAGGGACGCCCGTTCAATATCCCGGCATGACGCCGGATCAGGCGCAGCAGTATCAGACTATCCAGCGCGGTGCCGCGCTCCGGTCGCTGATTCCGGCGGCACTTGGCTTTCTCGCCACGACCGCATCCACTCCGCGATATATGGGCCGAGGTGCGGCTTTGACGCGCGGCGCGGCCGAGGGGATGGACGCCTACAACAACGCTTATAACGCCGACCTGATGGCGCCGATGCAATTCGCCAAACAGGCGGCACTCCTTCGCCATCAGCAGTTCCAGGAACACATCGCCTCAGAAAACGCGGACTCTCACCAGCAGCTTGCGAACGCGGCGACCGAGCGCGCGAATCAATACGGGCGCTATGTTCAATCGAATATCGCTCGCAACGGACCGACCGGACAAGATCAATTCGCCAGCCTTCGGGGCGCGGGCGTCCTCGATCCTCGGATCGCGAAGCTAGTCCCGAGCGTCGAAGCATCTCTCAAAATGTCGCAGGCCGAGAGCGATCGCATCTGGAATCGAATTATCGCGACAGACGGGATGCTCGCGCGATCATCGAAGCAACCAGCGGTCGATTTCTTGCAGCATCCGGTCACGAACCCGGACGGCACGGTTAGCTGGAAGGCTTACCCTTACTATCGCACCGGCCCGAATGCGGGAAAATTGGGTGCCTCCATCGACCTCGGCGGCGTTCCGCCCCACGCGGGCGCAGGCGCGACGCATCTCACCATTGGCGACCGCGAGGCGAGCCAAATCCGCAGCGAGATTTATTCGACTGCCCTCAGTGAACATAACGAAACCATCCGCAGTATCACCGCCAAGGGGGGCACCTACGATCCCGATACCGGCTACGCCACCTATACCGACCTAACACCGGGACCGAACGCTGGGAAACCCGTACATGTAAAGGTGCCAAGCGTTCCTGATCTGAGAAAAAAAGTTGCGGCCGAATTCGGCGTCAATCTCGACGGAAGCCCCCTCAAGGCTTCTTCGACGGAACCGCCCACTCCTTCGGCCACGGTATCGGCGGCGGCGAAGGCGGGCACCCCCACGGCACCCCCGTCGGCGACTTCGGATCCAGGATGGTTAAGTAATGCACCGTCGAGTCTGAAAATATCAAAATTTGGCAACGTGACTCTAGATAGGAAGGCTTCACTCGAACACGGGCGGCCGGTTTATCGAACGTCCGCTGGGAAACTGATCTGGGATACCGCGAAGAAATAACTAACACATTCGCCGCCAGCAAAATCGCAGCTAGTCGCATAACCCCTCATGCCTTGGGAAGAATTAAATCCTTCTAGTACTTCTACACCGCCGCAGGACGGATGGGAAGAACTCCCGTCGTTCAAGAGTGCTCCAAAAGCGCCGCAGCCGAGTGCCGCCGAGATGGCGCGACGCCGAGCGAAGGCAACACGCGATTTTCGGCACAACAATCCGGCCATCCGCGACGCGATGGTGCAGAAATATGAAGGTGGCGGCCTTGATCAATCGAATGTCGACCCCACCCAAGTAATTGGCGACGCGGCGACCGCCTTAATCAATCCGCCTCAAGGCGTCGCTGACCTCGCACTCGATGGATTTTTCACGCTCGGGGCAACGATGGCCCGTCGCGCGGCCGAATCTGTGGGCGCTCAGGAAATCGGCGGACTAGCGAGTGACGCCGTAGGCACGAAACTCCCGAATCACCCGATCGCGCAGATAGCGGCAGGAATCGCCGCGCCACTGGCCGTCGACATCCTCGGACGCCACGCCATCGAGGGCCATCGTTGGAAGGTCGAGCAAGCCGCACAGGCGATTGAAAACTCCGCGCGACAGCAGGCACTAGACGATATCGCGGCTGGCAAATCTCCAACCTGGGACGCAAGTTGGAACAAGATCGAGTCCGGCGTATCTCAGCCGCAAAATCAGAATATTCTCTACGCCTCGGAACCTAATCCGAGCGCACCGTCCGCGCCGAACGGACCCACCAACGCGGACCAGCAGGCGCTCCTTCGACAGCGGATGCAGCTTGGCGGTAATCGTCCGCTTCCGCGCCGCGATCCTCACGCCGCCGCGGGCGGATGGGAATACCGCATCGAGCACAACAAAGATGGCGTTCCGCAGGTTCTAACGCGACCAGCCGGAACGAAGGGTAACGGCGGTTGGTATCCGATCGATCAGCCCGCACCCCCGGCGCAGGGGTTTCCGTTGCCGCCGTCGCGCGCGATGCGTCCCGGCACCCCGTTCATCGACATCGCCGGCACTCAGGCGGGTTTCAATCGCCACCCTCTCGCGGATATAGCGGGCGCCCCGCGCGATGCTTTCCCCGGCGCCAAGCTCGTTCAGATGGACGCGCGGCGCATCAAGACATCCCCCGAAGACTTCCAGTTCAAAACGCGCACCGATCCCACCACCGGCGCCGGCAAAACCCTTTCGGACGTTGAAGAATGGAACCCGTTCGCCGCTGGCGTGATGACGGCTTGGCGGTCACCCGAAGGCGAATATTATATCGTCAATGGCCATCACCGGCTCGAACTACTCAATCGAATCGCGAAAGCGCACGATTGGAACGAGCGATTGCCCGTCTGGGTTCAAATCCTAGACAGCGGCCACGGCTCCGAAGACGCGACACTTCACGGCGTCAGCAAACAGCAGGCGCGCGCGCTCGGCGCGGAAATCAATATCCTTGACGGCCGCGGCGACGCGATCGACTTCGCGAAATTCATGCGCGACACCGGCGCGACCCCCGAGGACTTGATCAAGCGCGGCGCGTCGAAAAGCTACAACACGCTCTTGCGTGACGCCGACGCTTTGCGCGGCCTCAACGATCACCTTTTCGCCGAGACGGCCATCGGTCGCTTTCCACTTCAACAAGCGATCGTTATGGGGCGTCAACTTGGAGGCCACCCCGATCAGCAAGAGGCTCTTTTCAGGACCATCCGGCAGATCGAAGAAAGCGGCCGGCGCATCGACCCCGAGCAGTTGAGCGAAGCGATCAAGCACGTCAAGGGCGCTGGCACCGTCGATTGGACACAGAACACCCTCTTTGGAAAGGACACCTTCGAGAAATCGCTGGCGATGGAAGCTGGCAAAGTCTCGAATGAGGTTCGGGACCGACTCCGCAGCGATAAGCGACTTTTCAGGGCTGTCGGCGAACACGAAGATCGATTGCGAAACGCCGGCACCGCGGTTGACGCGGCCCAAGCGGCCGAACGCGAGCGCGCCGCGATTGTCCATCAGAAAGTGCTCGACGTCACCGTCCACACCCCCGGAACACCGGCCAATAAGGCGGTCAGGGGGTACGCCGAAGAACTCCTCAAGACGCCCGCGCGCAAGCAGAAGGCGCTCTTTGATCGCGCCTACGAGGATGTTTATCAGGCCATTGACAAATCGATCAAAAAGGCATTTCCCGATGGAATCCCCGCAGATCGACCCGTCGAGAACGTCGCGCAGGAAGTAGCGTTCGGACCGGCATCGAAGACGCAGGGCGAAGCGGCGCAGGAAGAAGCGCACCGGCTTCTCAATCAGCAGCAGAACCCCACTCCGACGAGCACGCCGACCGCACAGCCGCCGGCGAAGAAGCTCAAGGCCGTTGACATCGCGAAAGCCGCCCAACAGAACACACCCGCTGGCGGCTTCTCGCTCGG
>JAJXZC010000761.1:0-1405 GCA_021780275.1 Pseudomonadota bacterium | reverse complement strand
GGTATGCAGTCGAGCGCCGATGCGCTGCCCCCCCCAGCGCCCGAGCCGGTGGCACCCCCGGCAACGCCGAGCGCCGCAGAGTTGGAAGGCGCAGGCCAATCGTCAATGTTTGGCTCCGCGCCGTCCGCCGCGCCGCCGATGCGCCCCAATTTCGTCTCGAACGGGAATGAGTTTTTCATCAAGCGCGACGCCGAAGGCGACATTGAGAGTGTCGCCATGCGGCCCGAGGGTTCCAATCAGGAGCCTACCCCCGTCGATAATATCGCGGACGTGCTCGTTGGTCGAACGCCTACCGAAGTGCGCGACGCGATGCGGAAAGCGGCGAAGTCGGCCGGCGACAAGCCAGGTCAAGCCACCCTTCACGGTACGCTCATCCCCGGCGTTGATCGTTTTATCGCACAGGACGTTGCACCAATGGTGCGCCGCGCCGCCCGAACCGCGAGCGAAAGCATGGGCGCGCTCAAACGGACCTTCGCGATCCGCTCCGCAGCCCCCGAAGCGGAAACGGCGGCATCGCTAGTCTCACGTCGGAACGCCCAAGCGGAGAACGATTTTACTCGCGTCGTCTCGAGTCTTGAAAAGAGCCGCAAGGTGTTTCGCGCCATGCCGCGCGCTGACATCGTAGACTTCATCGACCGGATGGAGCGCGGCACCGCGCAATCGTCGCGCTCACTAGATTTACTAGCTTCCCAGCTTCGGACGATCCTCGATACGCAGCGCGAGCGCATCCGATCCTTCGGGAAAGGCGCCCTCCAGAACTATTACGAGAATTATTTTCCGCACCTCTGGAAAGACCCAAAAGCAGCGGAGCAGCTTTATACCAGCCTCCGCGGATCGCTCGAAGGCTCGAAAGATTTCCTGCGACAGCGATCGATCGACTTTTTCGCGAAGGGCATCAACGCGGGCCTTGAGCCGGTGTCATGGAATCCGGCCGATCTCGTAATGCTCAAGTATTACGAGATGGGGAAATATATTCGCGGTCAGCAGGTTTTCAACGATTTGAAAGATCGCGGATGGGCCACCTACGTTCCGAACGGCAAGATGGATGAGTACATCCAGAAAGGCAAAATCCCGGCCGGCCGGCAGCCGATCAACGACAAGATCGCCCGCGTTGGGCATTGGTCCGACGCCGAAGGGGCTTTCATTCAGCGCGGCAATTACTACGCCCCCGCCGAAGTCTCGCGGCTAATCGATAACCATCTCAGTCCCGGCTTGCGCCACATCAGCGGCACCGAAACCCCCGGCCCCTACGATGCGATCCGCGCCCTAAATAACACGCTCAATCAGCTACAACTTGGCTTGAGCGGCTTCCACATCGCGACCACAACAGTACAAAGCTCGACATCCCATTTTGCGTTAGCCCTCTCACGTGCAATCGAAGGTGATATTGCGGGTGCCGCGAAGC
>JAJXZC010000359.1 GCA_021780275.1 Pseudomonadota bacterium | reverse complement strand
CTCGAACAGGCCAAGGTCGGCGACGGCCGTCACGCCTTCGAATGGAGTCCGCCGCGATCGCAGCTTCCCGCGAACGGCTGCGAGGTCACCGCCCTGACCGCGGAGAACCGGAAACTGAAAAACGCTCCCAAAAGGATGCCCGCCGCGCCGGCCCCGGCGTCGCCGGCGGCGAAAGCGGCGGTCGCGGGCAGCGGGACGCAGGCGCCCGCCCCCGTCGCCGAGGGTTCGAGCGCCCCCGCCGATGGATCGACGGCTGCAAAGGCGCCAGAGCCGGTGAGGGAGGCGATCGGGTCGCTGGAGGACGTGACTCCGAATCGAATCGCCGGCTGGGTGTGGAACCCGGCAAAACCCGACGAAAAATCGACGGTCAACATCTATTTCGACGGCCTCCTGGTCGCGACGGTCCTCGCCGACAAATATCGCCGCGATCTCGAACAGGCCAAGGTCGGCGACGGCCGTCACGCCTTCGAATGGATTCCGCCGCGATCGAAGCTTCCCGCGAACGGCTGCGAAGTCACCGCCCTGACCGCGGAGAACCGGAAACTGAAAAACGCTCCCAAAAGGATGCCCGCCGCGCCGACCTCGGCGGCGTCGGGAGCAAGAGCAGTTGTCGTCGAGGGGGATTTCATCGGGACCCTCGACCAAGCGGAGCCTTATCGGATCAGCGGCTGGGCATTCAATCGCGATCGGCCGACGGAGCGGGTCAATGTCGAGATATTCCTCAACGGGACGCCCCTGGTCACCGTGACTTGCAACGAATACCGGCCTGATCTCAAGAATCACGGTTATGGCGACGGGCGGCACGGTTTCAGCTGGACGCCCGATCCCGAGATGCTGCTGCCCGGCAATTATACGGTCGAGGCGAAAATCTACGGCGCCGGAATTCAAATCGGCCAAACCGCGAACATGCTGTACAAGCCGGCCGTTCTGATCGACGGCGCCGTCAAGATCGGCGACGACGGCTTGCTCGAAGGTTGGGTCTGGAACAAGCTCCGCCGCGCGGAGCCCATTTCCATCGGCGTGTTCGAGGGCGAGAATCTCTTGGTCACCGCCATTGCGAACCGTTACGATCCCAAGCTGCACTCCGAAGGAATCGGCACGGGCGCGCACGGATTCAGCGTGCGAATTCCCGCCTTCTATGACGGCGAACCACGGGTCCTCAGCGTCAGGGCGCTGCCGTCGGGCGTCGAGCTGGCGGGCTCGCCGCTGGCGCTGCCGCCCCATGTCGGCCGTCAGACGTCGCTCGCGCCCTCCAGGCGGAGCATGGAGCCGGAGCAGACGAATCACACGCTGATCGAAGCCATCGCCAATTTCTCGCGCTACTCCGCGCCGCCGGACGCCGAAGTCGATCTGGACGCCTATCGGCGGAGCTGCATGGATGGTCTCTCGTTCATTTTCGGCGACGAGAAGAGCGCCCGCAGCAGCCCCATCGTGTTTCCCGTTTTCGCTGAACCTCAGATCAGCATCATCATCCCCGCCTACAACCAGTTCGAATATACATGGCGGTGCCTCAAGTCCGTGGCGGTCGCAACCTGGGGCCTTTCATTCGAGGTCATTCTGATGGACGACTGCTCGACTGACGCGACCGCGACCCTGCCGCAGCGCGTGCAGGGGCTGCGCTATATCCGGCAGGAGCGGAACAAGCATTTCATCCTCAACTGCAACCAGGGGGCGCGCGCCGCCCGCGGCGCCTATCTTTATTTCCTGAACAACGACACCGAACTGACGCCAAACGCGATCCGCGCTTTGTTGCAGACGTTCAAGGATTTCCCCGAAGCCGGGGTGGTCGGATCGAAGCTCATCTATCCGGATGGCGCCATTCAGGAGGTCGGCTGCGCCATCTGGGAAGATGGCGAGGGGCACACTTTCGGGCGTCACGAGCGCGACGCGCTCCTGCCGCAGTACCGCTATCTGCGGGAATGCCACTACGTGTCCGGCGCATCCCTGCTGATCCCGCGCGATCTGTTCGAACGCGTCGGCGGGTTCGACGAGCGTTTCGTTCCGGCCTATTCCGAAGATTCCGATCTTTGCATGTCCGTTCGGGCGGCCGGGCGCAAAGTGCTGGTGCAGCCGATGTCCGTTGTCGTTCATTACGAGCGGGTCTCGTCCAGCGCCGAGGGCGACAGAACCAGCTCGACCCTCATGAAGCAGAACAAGCCCAAGTTCCTGAGCAAGTGGGGGGTGGAGCTGGCGCGGCATCCGCGATCCACGGATCGGTGGGATTTGGTGAAGGACGTCGGGATCAGCCGGCGCTGTCTCTTCTTCGACTGGCGGACCCCGCGCATCGACGAAGACGCCGGCTCTTACGCGGCGCTGCAGGAAATGCGCATCCTGCAATCCCTCGGCGCCAAGGTCACATTCGCGTCCACCGAGATGGACTATGCAGGCCGGCACACGGAGCTGTTGCAGCGGCTCGGCATCGAGTGCGTCTACGCGCCCTACTACAAAAACTGGCTGACCTTCCTCGACCAGCGGGGCGCCGAATTCGATTTCGTTTACGGCATGCGCTTCGAGATCATGGAGCAGGCCATCGAAAAGATGCGCGAGACGATGCCGCAGGCCAAGATCATCTTCAACTGCGCGGACCTTCATTTCCTGCGAAGCCTTCGCGAGGCGCGGCTCAAGAGCAGCCTGAACGACCCGACGGCCGGCGAGGCCTTCGCGAAGGCGGATGGGATCAAGGACCGCGAGTTGAGCGTCATGGGGCGCAGCGACGCCATCATCGTCTATAACGAGGTCGAGCGCGAGGTCGTTCAGACCGAACTGCCCGGCAGATCGGCGGTCGTGATGCCGTGGATCGTTCCGGCGCGCGAGTCCATTCCCGCATGGTCGGAACGCTCTGGCGTGGCGTTTCTCGGGAGCTACCAGCATGTGCCGAACCGGGACGCCGCGGAATTTTTTGCTCGCCAGGTCATGCCGCTGATCCGCGAGAAGGTTCCGGACTGCACGTTCCATATCTACGGCTCCGAGATGGATTCGATGCGGAAATCGCTCGAAGGACTCGAGAAAAACGGCGTCAACGTGGTCGGTTCGGTGAAAGAGGTCTCGGAGGCGTTCGACCGTCACCGGGTCTTCGTCGCGCCTTTGCGTTACGGCGCCGGCATCAAAGGCAAGGTGGTCATGGCTCTGTGCAACGGAATTCCCACCGTCCTGACGCCGGTCGCGACGGAAGGAATGAACGTGCGCGGCGGACAGGAAGTCGTCCTCGCGGAAACGCCAAGCCAGTTCGCCGAAGCTGTGATCGAGCTCCACGA
Organism: Pseudomonadota bacterium; assembly: GCA_021780275.1. Next base: position 5,788 of record JAJXZC010000359.1, on the reverse strand, counting down.
GAATCCCGCGCGCTGGCAGTCCGTCTCCGACGCGGCGCTCAAGTTCGGCCGCGAAACGTTCAGCGCGGGCCGCGCCCGCGACGTCCTGCGCAAGCTCATCCTGGAGGTGGGAATTGCGATATGAATTGGTGTGAGCGCGAGGCCGGGAAAAACCGGCGGAGCCTCCGCGGGAGCCGCCGATCCCCCCGAAGTTGCGCCGCGAGCGATTGCGGCCTTGGGTCTTGGCGCCGTCGCGGCCAGGGCGAAAATTGGGCGGCGCGGTTTCGTGGCGTCGAAACCTGCCCTGTTTGGTCAGGCCCTCGGCCGACTGGCGCCGCCGAGGCCTTGCAAGTTGACGCGACCGGCCCAGCATGCACATTTCAAGGTCGAAACCATGAACCGCGCGACCATCCGGCAGGCGCTTATCGAGAGCAACGCGACTTTTCCCGGCCACCGCTCATCTTTCGTCCGGCCGACGCCAACGAGGGTTGAGCGTCAGCCGATAACTCTTGCGAGTCCGCCGGCGGCGACGCATCCGCGCCATTTCAAGACTGAAAGTTCCCGGCGTCGATCGGCAACGTCGATCCCATGAGTGAGGCGCGATGACAGAAACCGTCCGCGAAGGCGCGCTCGACGCCAGCCATCCCGCGGCAATTCCCGTCTTGCGGCCCTTGCTGCCAGATGCAAGAGCCATCGCCCCCTACCTTGAAAGGATAGACGCCTCACGGATCTATTCCAATTTCGGCCCGCTCGCCGACGAATTTCAGGGCAGGATCGCGCAACGGCTTTCGGTTGATCCTGAATTCGCGCTCGCGACGAGTTGCGGCACCAGCGGGCTGATCGCCGCCATCCTGGCGCTTGCGCCTTTGGGCGATGAACGCCGCCGGCTCGCGGTCATGCCTTCCTTCACTTTTGCCGCGACCGCTGTGGCCGCGGAGCGCTGCGGTCTGCGTCCCTATTTTGCCGACATCGACCCTGTCAGCTGGGCGCTCGATCCCGAGCGATTGCTAAAATGTCCCGTTCTCGACCGGACCGCCGTCGTCATCCCGGTCGCGCCCTTCGGCAGGCCGCTCCCGCAATCCGATTGGCTGGCGTTCGAGGAACGCACCGGAATCCCCGTCGTGTTCGATAGCGCGGCCGCCTTTGCCGTGACGGAACGGGACTCTGCGCGCCATATTGGGCGAATCCCGTCCATATTCAGTTTCCAGGCCACCAAGAGCTTCGGCATCGGCGAAGGCGGCGGCGTCGTCTGCGCCGATCCCGAGCGGATGCGGAAAATGCGGACCGCGGTCAATTTCGGCTTTTATGGCGCGCGCGACAGCCTCATGCCCAGTCTCAACGGCAAGATGAATGAATATTCGGCCGCGGTCGGCCTGGCGGCGTTCGATGGTTGGGAAACCAAGCTCGCCGCCATCGGCCGGACCGCTTCGCTTTATCGGGCGCGCTTTGCGGAAGCGGGGCTCGCCGAACGCTTTCTGACCTAGCCGGAGATCGACGGCAGCTACGCGCTTTTCCGCGCCGCCGACCGAAACGAACGCGATTCCTTGATGGGCGCCTTCGATAGCGGCGGCATCGAATACCGGCTCTGGTATGGCGAAGGCGTTCACCGCCAGACGCATTTCGCCGGAGCGGAGCATGAGCAACTGCTGATAACCGAGGCAATTTGTGGAAATCTCATCGGCATCCCCGTTGCGCCTGACCTGTCCGAAGACTCCATCCTGCGGGTCGTGCGGGCGGCAGCCTCGGTGAGCGGCCGCATCCCAGTCGAAGGTCTGCGCAGAAAGGGCACGGCATGATCAACAAATTGCCCGTTAAAATTGATGGAATCATCTTTAATTCCTTCAGTTGGCGAGTATTGTCCGCAGGCGGCTCGAAGAACGCGAAAGCTCCTGGCCCATTTCTCGAACGACGGGCGATGTTGGAGGCGCTTAAAATCAAATCAGGTTGGGGAAGAATATGAGCGGCTGGCTGGAGGTGCGAGTTCCGATTAGCCCTCGGGACGATTATTTCAACCGTATCCACTTCATCGCTCGGTCAGTCCGATCGCTCGGCGACGAGTATGCAAACGTGCGCGTGCGCGTCACCGTCGGGGCCGATCAAGACCCGGAGGATCTCGACCGTCGAATGCCGTGGGCAAGCCAAGCGGGAATCGACTGGGTTTGGGTTGATCGCAACGAGTTTGTGAGCTGGAAGAACACGCAGCATCCCTATATCGCTACAATGATGGAGCGGTTCAAGCCGCCTTTCTCAACCAAATATGTCCTGATGTTGGATGCGGACGTCCTTGTAATGCGCGCCTTCGATGAGATCTTCGCCAATTTCGAGGCCAAACCGGGAATCGCCGCCGTCATGGCGCACATGTCGCCATTTGGCTTCGCCGCGGGGCCAGAGCATGTTCAATGGTGGCGGCGCGTGGCGGAAGCAACCAACGTTACGTTGCCCAACTTCGAGCACGAACATTCTGGATGGGGGCTGATGGATTCCGATCCATTGCGTCGATTCAGCCCGCCCTATTTCAACACCGGGGTCGTATTGGCGTCGAGCGAAGTGTTGGAGAATTTCTACGAAGCCTATATGCGTTGCTTATTTGCCGTGCGCGGCGTTCTCGACAGCTACTTCTTTGAACAAATCGCGATGACCCTTGCGCTTGCTCAGCTTGGAATTGACCCCATCGTGTTGCCGCCGCGCTACAACTTCCCCAATCAGTCGGAGTTCGACCAGGCTTATGCCGCCGATCTCGCAGATGTTCGTTTTCTGCACTTCTTGCGAAATGACGTGATTGATCGCGAGGCGGATTTCGTCTCCTTGCAGAAGGTCGCAAGGCTCGTGTCCCAAAAGGATCTGAAAGGATCCAATGAGGCGCTGCGTCTCCGCATGGAGGAACTCCTGCCGCTCGTTCAGGCCGATAGAGATGAGGCTCCATTGGACTGTTCGGCGTCATGACCTCATCCACCAAGCCCATTGCATTCTCGGCTCCCTGCATGGTGGGCCCCGAACTCGAATATGTGGCCGAGGTATTGCGCTCGACCAAGTGGGGCGGCGAGGGAGCATTTTCACTGCGTTGTCAGCGATTGATCGAACAGACGCTGAACATCAGACATGCCTTGTTGACCCACTCGGGTTCTGCTGCGCTGGAAATGGCGGCGATCGTCGCAGGATTGCAGTCGTCCGATGAAGTGATCATGCCCTCATTCACTTTTTCGTCCACCGCCAACGCCGTCGTTCTGCGCGGCGCCGTCCCCGTTTTTGTGGATATCCGCGCCGATACGCTCAATCTCGATGAGAACCTTATCGAGTCGGCGATCACGCCGCGCACCAAGGCGGTGGTGGCCGTCCATTATGCGGGGGTCTGCTGTGCGATGGACGAAATCAATGCGATCGCTCGACGCCATGACTTGCTTGTGATCGAGGATGCAGCCCACGCCTATCTGTCAACCTATCGCGGCCAAGCGGCGGGCGCTCTCGGCGACATGGGCGCGATCTCCTTTCACGAGTCCAAGAACGTTGTGAGTGGCGAGGGGGGAGCCTTTGTCACGCCCCAAAGCGACCTGTTTCGCGCAGCCGAAATCATCCGGGAAAAGGGAACCGACCGTTCACGATTCCTGCGCGGTGAAATCGACAAATATAGCTGGGTCGGCGTCGGATCCTCTTTTCTCGCGAGTGAAATCGTCGCGGCTGTCCTGTTGGCTCAACTGGAAGCCGCACAATCCATTACCGAACGACGAATCGCCATCTGGAGACACTATCATGCCCGCTTCGAAAGACTGGAAGCGGAAGGCAAGGTTCGCCGGCCGATCGTGCCTTCGGAATGTGAACACAACGGCCATCTATACTATCTGCTTCTGGAGAATAGCGAGAAAAGAAACGCGCTGATCGAGGCGCTTCGCAAGCAATCGATTTCGACGCCGTTCCATTACGTTCCACTCCATCAATCTCCGGCGGGAGCGAAGTTCGGCAGAATTTCGGGAGACCTGACAGTCACCAGCGACAGCGCTGACCGCCTCATCCGAATGCCCTTGCGTTCAAACCTCTCTGACGAGGATATCGATAGAGTCGCCGACGCCATCGACGCCGAACTGCGCTCGGGCGCCCGACGGCAGCTCATACATTGGCCCGATGGGGCGTTGGCGGCCGCGGCGACTCCACCATCCTTCGAAGCTGAAAGGCAGCAAATCGGCTTGGGACCGGCGCAGGCTTTGGCGCCCCTGATGTTCGCCAAGCGAAGCCTGGTCGCCAAGCTGGGCGTTGCCGACGGCTTCAGCAAGTACAAAGAATTTTTGGGGTTGTCCGAAGCCGTGACGATCAACTACTGCAGCCTCGTGGGTCAAAGCTCCTTTGCGAAGCGCTATGGCTTGTCCTTCGCGGAAACAGCGGAGGGCGGGAAACCATATCGCGTCAAGTCCATGAAAATCGTTGGCGAAGGAATCTGTTCGGAATTCAACGGGTTTTCCCGAGCGACCTGGGTCGCTTCGGTCGAAGAAGCCTATGTGCGCGGACGATCGGCCGTGATTGAAGTCGGCCACTATGCGCTCCTTGATTTCGAGGATGACGAACTCGACCTGTTCGACTTCGACTGCGATATCGACCCCGCCATCTTTCATTGGGACCGCCACGGCGCCTGGGTGATTTCGGGGAAAGGTGCAGACGATTGTCTCTGCGTCCGCGAGGCTTTCACACTGCTCGGCCCGCACTGCGGTTCCTTTGGCGACTTCATGCGCGATTATCTTCCACGCTATATCGCGGCGGACATGTCGGGCGCCTTGCCGCCAGTTCCTATCCTGGTTCCAAGCCATCTGCCGCCAACGATCGAACAGGCGCTTCGGCTTGTGTTGAGAAAAGGCGTCGAGCTGATCCCGGTCGATCACTTGCGGCCGGTCCGTGTCGACCGCCTCTGGTTCGCTTCGAATTTGACCTATGCCCCCGCGAGAGAGGTCAGAAACGAACGGTACTCTTTCGATCACCTCTTTGTTTCCCCGGAGGTGATGACGCCCGTGGTGCGCGAATTGCGTCGCCGGATCGAGCCCCATTTGACCGTCGGCGACCGGCGCCAGCGGATCTATCTTTCCCGGGGCGCCGAACGGTGGCGCCAACTCGTGAATTACGAAGAGATCGAGGCGATGGCGGCCGCGCAAGGGTTTCGGATCGTGCACCCGGAGCGCCTGGATTTTCTTGCCCAGGCCGGTCTTCTGGCCAGCGCGAGCCACGTCATCGCGCCCGAGGGTTCGGCTCTCTTACTGGGCTATTTCGCCGTTCCGGGAACCAAGGTCTGCATTCTCATGCATCCGATTGCCGAGGGCATGGGCGTCTATGAGTCGATTTTCGACGGCATCGACTTCACCCTTTTCACTGGGCCCTTGGCAAGATCGGACGAGGAGTTTCGTGACCGCTCCGATTACAGCATCGACGCCCAAGCTTTTCGCGGCTTCCTCGAAAATTGGTTGAGCGAAGGCCAAGACAGCACCTGAGGCGGCTCCCCTCCCGCGCCGTAGACCCAATATTCTTCCTGGACGCCGCGCATCCTGGCGTGACGCGCCGCCTTGCACGAATAATTGGCTTCCGGCATGATCACGGCGCTACGGCGAACCATCGCGCGGATGTCGGCCAGGCGCGAGGCCGGAGCATATTCGGAATTTCAGGGGCTGCTCGTTGCGGAAGGACGTCGAAAGACTTTCCCATCTCTATTGTCCCGACGAGGACGGCGGGCGGATCGTGTCCCAGCTTGTGGTGTAGCTGACGGTGGGCGCCGTCGTTTCCCTGGCCGGGCGGGGACGGGTCAGGCGGCCGCGACGGGCAGGCTGACGAGGGGATC
>JAJXZC010000411.1 GCA_021780275.1 Pseudomonadota bacterium | reverse complement strand
AGGCGCGGGGGCATATGGCTTGTCGAAGGTCTCGGGATAGATGCGAACCGCTATGCGAGGTCGATCCGTGGGCTGATGAAACTCCCGGTGCAAGCGGTCCATGCGGGCCTCGAACCGAGTTTCGACAAGAAGCGCCTCGATGAAATCGTCGAGGTCTATTTCGACCGCTGGCGCATGAGCCTCTGAACGCGTTTTGCGCAGATAAAGGCCGTGGCCTGCGGCAAGCTGCCTCAGGTCCTCGGCGGCCGACCGTTCTCGCGACTTGATTCCCTTCGCCTCGCGGTCCATTTATAAAGCGTCAATCCGTCGCAAAACCACGCGGTTACAAGGGTTTTTCCGAAAGCCGCGTTCAAGGACCGCGTCCATGTTCATCCAGACCGAAGCCACGCCGAACCCGGCGACCCTGAAGTTTCTGCCCGGCCGCGAGGTTCTGGGCGAGGGGCGTGCGGCCGATTTCCCGGATGAAGAGGCTGCGCGGCGTTCGCCTCTGGCCATGCGGCTTTTCGCGGTGGAAGGCGTTTCGGGCGTCTTTTTCGGTTCGGACTTCATCACGGTGACGAAGAGCGAGGGCGAGTGGCAGCATCTGAAGCCTGCCCTTCTCGGCGCCATCATGGAGCATTTCACCGGCGGCGCACCGATCCTGTTCGGCGACCTCGCGGCGGGCGACGCCCATGCCGCGCATGAGGGCGAGGACGCCGAGATCGTGCGCGAAATCAAGGAAGTCCTCGATACGCGCATCCGTCCTGCCGTTGCGCAGGATGGCGGCGACATCACCTTCCAGGGCTTCGAGGACGGCGTCGTCTTCCTCGCCATGCAGGGGGCCTGCTCGGGCTGCCCCTCCTCGACCCTGACGTTGAAGCGCGGCGTCGAGAACACGCTGAAGCATTACGTCCCCGAGGTCAGGGAAGTCCGCGCCATCTGATTGTTTCATCTGCGCGTCATATTGTTCCACCTTCGGGGCTGGCGCCCGCGCGAGGCGGCGCTATCCTGTGCGCCCTTCAATATTCCTTTCGTACCTCCCGAGGAGACGGTTTCATGAGTGGTATCCTGAGCGAAGACGCGCTCGACACGCTTTTCCGCCATGCGCGCACGCATAACGCCTGGCAGGACAAGCCGGTCTCCGACGAGACCCTCTACAAGCTCTACGATCTCATGAAGTGGGGTCCCACCAGCGCCAATTGCTCCGCCGCCCGCATCGTTTTCGTGAAGTCGAAGGAAGCGAAGGAAAAGCTCGCCCCTGCGCTCTCGCAGGGCAATCTCGCCAAGACCATGGCGGCGCCTGTGACCGCCATCATCGGCTATGACGTCGAGTTCTATGAACGCCTGCCGGAGCTTTTCCCGCATGCGCCGGAAGCCAAGACCTGGTTCAACTGGTCGAAGGAATGGGCCGAGCAGACGGCCTTCCGCAACGGTTCGCTGCAGGGCGGTTATTTCATTCTCGCCGCACGCGCCCTTGGCCTCGATTGCGGGCCCATGTCGGGCTTCGACATGAAGAAGGTCGACGAGGCCTTCTTTGCGGGCACAAGCGTCAAGGTCAATTTCCTCTGCAATCTCGGCTATGGCGATCCGGACGGGCTTTTCGGCCGCAGCCCGCGCCTGACTTTTGCCGACGTCTGCCAGATCGTCTGACGACGGAGCATTTGTCCTGACCCTTCTCGCATTCGATACGGCGCAAGGTGCCCTCTCCGCCGCCATTATTGGCGACGAGGGCGTCCTTGCGTATCGCTTCGAATTGCGAACGCGAGGCCACGCCGAAAATCTGATGCCGGTGCTGGAAGCCGTGATGGCGGAGGCAGGCGTGACCTTTGCCGATCTCGACGCCCTCGCCGTTACCGTGGGTCCCGGCACGTTCACGGGGCTTCGCGTCGGGCTTGCCGCTGCGCGCGGCCTCGCGCTTGCCCGTTCTCTGCCGCTCGTTGGCGTGACCACGCTCGAAGCGCTGGCGGAGCCTGTGAGGGCGGCGCGCGGCGAGGCGATTGCCGCGGCGTTCGATGCGAAGCGCGGTGAAATCTATCTCCAGACCTTCGACGCAAACCATGTGGCGCTGACCGAGCCCATGCTCGTTTCCCTCGACGAGGCGCCCACCCATGTTCGGGGCGATGCGTTCGTTTGCGTCGGCACCGGCGCGGGGCTTCTCGCCGCCGCGCTCGCCGCAAAGGGCATTGCGGTCCGGCTTCCGGACGCGCCCGCCCAGCCTGATGCGCGCGCCGTCGGGCGCATCGCCGCAGCCCGCCTCGCCGTGGAAGGCGTGGAAGCGTTCCGTCTTGCGCCCGCCCCCCTCTATCTGCGCGCGCCCGATGCGAAGCTGCCCGGCGGCATAGACCCCTTTGCCGCATGAGCGGGCCTGACGAAATCGACATTCGTCCCGTCACGAGCGGCGCCGCGCCTCGGCTCGCCGATGTCCATGCGACCGGGTTCGACGAGCCTTGGGGCACCGACGCGATCAGGGACATCATCGCCATGCCCGGCACCTTCGGCCTGATGGCGGTGTCCGGTGAGCATATTCCCGGCTTCGTGCTGGCACGGGTCGCCGGTGACGAGGCTGAAATCCTCACCATCGCGGTGGCCGCAAGCCATCGCCGCCGGGGCCTTGGGCGGCGTCTCATCGAAGCGGCAGCCGCCGCCTCCATCGCTGGTGGCGCGAGCGTGCTTTTCCTCGAAGTGGCGGAGGACAATCCAGCCGCGATTGCCCTTTACCAAAATCTCGGCTTCATGACCGTCGGCCGCCGACCCGGCTATTACCGTCGCCTCGGCGGCGCCTCGGTGGCGGCGCTGACCATGCGCCTCGATCTCGCGGATCGGTCGCAATAACCCCTGCGGCATTCAGGTCACGTAGTCGCAAAACGGTTATAATTCAGGTGCTTAGTGTGCTAAGAAGGGTGAAGCGGATAATCTGCTCGTCCGTGACAATCGGCCTTCTCTAGAGCTATTATGACAACGATGACGACAAACCCTTCCGCCACCGGCCACGCACAGACCGACGCGAACGATGCAGACCGCATCGAGAATCTTTGCGTCGAAAAAGGAATGCGTATGACAGAGCAGCGGCGCATCATCGCGCGCGTGCTGTCCAACGCCCATGACCACCCGGATGTCGAGGAGGTGTACCACCGCGCCTCGAAGATCGATAACAAGATCTCGATTGCGACGGTCTATCGCACAGTCCGCCTTTTTGAAGAGGCGGGCATTCTCGAACGCCATGATTTTCGCGATGGCCGGTCGCGCTACGAACAGGTGCCGGACGAGCACCACGATCACCTGATCGATCTGTCGACGGGCAAGGTGATCGAGTTCCATAGCGACGACATCGAGCGGTTGCAGCATATCATCGCTCGGGAACTCGGCTTCGATCTGGTCGATCATCGGCTCGAGCTTTACGGCGTGCCGCTCGGCCGGGACAAGAAGGCCGCCGATTCTCGCAAGAAAGAATGAAGGCACGGGGCCAAGGCCTCGCGCGTATGGGAATGGAAGACGGGACTAGGGAGACGCTCATGGGTCGCTTGCGCGCGGGTTTCCTCCTCGCCGGATTCATCTTGTCGGCCATGATTCTGATGCCGGCGCAGGCGCTCGCGCTCAAGATGAACTGGCCACTCGCCAAGCGCCTGCCGAATATCTATCACCGCTTCCTGTGCAAGCTGGTTGGCATTCGCGTCGTGACGCGTGGCGAGCCCTACAAGGGCGGCGCCTGTCTCATTGCGGCGAACCACACATCCTGGCTCGACATTCCGATCATGGCTTCGTTGCAGCCCTCGTCCTTCGTGGCGAAGAGCGAGGTGGCGGGCTGGCCCTTCTTCGGCACACTGGCGCGTCTCCAGCAAACGGTTTTCGTGGAGCGCGAACGGCGCACCCGCACGGCGGAGTCCCGCAACGAGATCCATGCCCGCATCGCCGGCGGCGACCGGCTGATCCTTTTCCCCGAAGGCACGTCGAGCGACGGCAACCGGGTACTCAACTTCAAGTCCGCGCTGATGAGTGTCGCCCAGCTCACCATCGTGAACGGCGATGAGGACCGCGAGGACGATCTCGTCGTCCAGCCCGTCTCCGTGGCCTATGTGAAGCTTCACGGCCTGCCCATGGGGCGCCAGTTCCGGCCCTTTTTCGCCTGGTATGGCGATATGGAGCTCTTCCCCCATCTCTGGGAGGCCTTTTCCCTCGGGCCGATCGACGTGATGGTCGAATATCACAAGCCCGTCACGATCCGCGAAATCGGCAACCGCAAGGCCCTGGCCATGTATTGCGAGGAATCCTGCCGCGCCGGCCTCATCCGTGCGATCAACGGGCGCTTCGACGAAGAGCCCGAGGCGATTGCGGCGGGGACGGTCGAGATGCCGCCTCGCCTCGCTGCCGCGCTTTGAGGGCGCCTCGCATTGGTGGATGCAGAAAGGCCCGTCTGCCTGCTAGTATGACGACATGGCGTTTGTCGCCACATTTGGCCCTGCTTTGAGTTCCCCCGTGCCGCAGAAGAAGATTTTCGTAAAGACCTATGGCTGTCAGATGAACGTCTATGACAGCGAGCGCATGATCGATGTCATGGCGCCGGAAGGCTATGTGGAGGCCACCTCGCCCGAGGAAGCCGACATCGTCGTTCTGAACACCTGTCATATTCGCGAAAGGGCGGCCGAGAAGGTCTATTCGGAACTGGGCCGGTTGCGTGAGCTCAAGGCCGAAAAGGCCGCTCGTGGCGAAAAGCTCATCGTCGGCGTCGCGGGCTGCGTCGCCCAGGCGGAGGGCGAGGAAATGCGCCGTCGCGCCCCCGTGGTCGATGTCATCGTCGGGCCGCAGAGCTATCACCATCTCCCCGACCTCGTCGCCCGCAGCGGCAATGGCGGCCCTGCCATCGTCGAGACGGAGTTTCCGGCCGAGGACAAGTTCGAAAGCCTGCCCGCGCCTGACCGGCGCAAGACGCTGGCGCGCGGCCCCACGGCCTTCCTCACCATTCAGGAAGGCTGCGACAAGTTCTGCACCTTTTGCGTCGTGCCCTATACGCGTGGAGCCGAATTTTCGCGGCCCATGTCGCGCATTCTCGACGAAGCGCGCGGTCTTGCCGATGCGGGTGTGCGGGAAATCACGCTGCTCGGGCAGAACGTGAATGCCTATCACGGAGAGGATGCGAAGGGCCGCCCGGCGACGCTCGGTGCGCTGGTGCGCGCGCTGGCCGAAATCGACGGCGTCGAACGCCTGCGCTACACGACGAGCCATCCGCGCGACATGGACGAGGAATTGATTTCCGCCCATGGGGAAGTCGAAAAGCTGATGCCCTATCTGCATCTTCCCGTGCAGTCGGGCTCGGACCGCATCCTCGACCAGATGAACCGTCAGCATACGGCGGCGACCTATCTCGAGATTATCGCGCGCATTCGTGCCGCGCGTCCCGATATCGCCCTGTCTTCCGACTTTATCGTCGGTTTCCCCGGCGAGACGGAAGAAGACTTCGAGGCGACGCTCGACCTCATCCGCAAGGTGAAGTTCGTGCAGGCCTATTCCTTCAAATACAGCCCCCGGCCCGGCACCCCCGCCTCGACGCGCGCCGAACAGCTCCCCGAGGAGGTGAAGACCGAACGTCTTCATCGTTTGCAGGCATTGCTGTCCGAGCAGTCCGAGGCCTTCAACGCCGCCTGCGCGGGCAAGATCCTGCCGGTTCTCTTCGACCGCAGGGGACGCGGGCCCGGCCAGCTTCTCGGCCGCAGCCCCTATCTACAGCCCGTTCATATCGACGCAGGTCCTGACGATCTTCTCGGGCGCATCGCGCCTGTCATCATCGAGCAGGGTTTTGCGAATAGTCTTCGTGGACGACTCGCGGAAAGCGAGAAGGTGATTGCCTGATGAGTGACGAGCCGGATGCCGGTATTTCCATGACCAGTATTTGAAAGGACAGGGAGCAGTTGGGCGCATCGGGAGGGACAAAGACCTTCGGACGGAATGGCGGTGCAGGCGGTGGCCGGGCAGCGCCGGGCGATAGCGAGAGCCTCGTCATCGCCTTCGACGACAACCGGCTTCTTACCGAGCTTTTTGGCGAGCACGATCGAAATCTCGCCCGCATCGAGGAAGGCTTGGGCGTTCTGGCCAGTTCCCGCGGCAACAAACTCGTCATCACAGGAAAACCGGAAGCCCGCGCGCAGGCCGACCGCGTTCTCCGCGAACTTTATCAGCGTCTGAAATCCGGCCTCGAGGTGAATGCCGGCGAGGTCGATGGAGCTATCCGCATGTCGAAAGCGCCGGAAGAGGAAGCAGGCCGGGCCGCCAGTGGCGCCCGCCAGATCCAGACCAAGCGTCGCGTCATCGGCCCGCGCTCGCCGACGCAGGCGACCTATATCGATGCGCTGATGAAGCATGAGCTCGTCTTCGGCATCGGTCCGGCGGGCACGGGCAAGACCTACCTTGCCGTCGCCGTCGCCGTACAGATGCTTCTCCAGAAGCGCGTCGACCGCATCATCCTGTCGCGCCCCGCGGTGGAAGCGGGCGAGCGTCTGGGTTTCCTTCCCGGCGATCTCAAGGAAAAAATCGACCCCTATCTCCGCCCGCTTTACGACGCTCTCTACGACACGCTGCCGGGTGAACAGGTGGTGCGGGAGATCGAGTCGGGCGAGATCGAGGTGGCGCCGCTCGCCTTCATGCGCGGCCGCACACTCGCCAATTCCTTCGTCATTCTGGACGAGGCGCAGAACACCACGCCCGTCCAGATGAAGATGTTCCTGACCCGGCTCGGCGAGAACAGCCGCATGGCGATCACGGGCGATCCCTCGCAGGTCGACTTGCCCCTGGGTGCGAAATCCGGCCTCAAGGACGCACTGGAAACGCTGGGCAGCATCGAGGGCATCGGCGTGGTGCACTTCACCGATGCCGATGTGGTACGTCATCCCCTCGTGACGCGCGTGGTTAAAGCCTATAATGCCCGCGATCGGGGTCTTCTGGACGCCCGCGGAGAGGACAAGGAATGAGCCCGAGCCGGCCATCGAAGACGCTGGAAGATCAGAGCCCCGTTTCCGGGCTCGAGATCGACATCCTGCGCGAGGCGGGAAACTGGGCGGCGGACGCAGAGGAACTGGTGCGCCGCGCCGCCGAGCATGCCTATGTCGTGGCGGGCCCCTCCGAAGAGGCGGAGCTTTGCGTCGTTCTCGCCGACGATCCCTTCGTGCAGGCCCTGAACAAGACCTGGCGCGGCAAGGACAAGCCGACCAACGTATTGTCCTTTCCGACCGGCGACATGCCGCAGGCCGAACCCGTGCAGACGACGCTTCTCGGCGACGTCGTGCTCGCGCTCGAAACTATCGAACGCGAGGCGAGGGAACAGGGCAAGACTTTCCCCGATCATCTCTCCCATCTCGTCGTGCATGGGGTGTTGCATCTTCTCGGCCATGACCATGAGGTCGATGCAGAGGCCGAAGAGATGGAAGCGCTCGAACGCGACATTCTCGAGGATCTCGACATAGCGGACCCCTACGCGCCCATCGACGGCTCCGACGATCCGGGCAAGCGCCTTCCCCGCGGTCCCGATGTCTGACGCGCAGAAAATGTCCGACCGAACGGATACAGCCTCATTGACCGACGACACCAGGCCGCGCGCGAGCTTCGCGCAGCGGCTCCAGACCCTGTGGCGCAATGTTCTCGGTGCGCCCTCGGCGAGCGATCCGACGCTTCTCGAAAGCCTCGAGGAAGCGCTGGAAGGCCGCGACGAGGAAGGCCGCGCGCTGGCTCCCGAAGAGCGCCACATGCTGGCGAATATTCTGAGCTTCGGCGAACTCCGGGTCGACGACGTCATGGTGCCGCGCGCTGATGTCGTCGCCGTGGAGGAAAGCGACACGCTGGACGAGGTGTTGCGCCTCTATCGCGAGTCGACCCATTCGCGCATGCCGATCTATCGCGAGACGCTCGACGATCCGCTTGGCATGGTTCATATCAAGGACATCGTGACCTATCTTGCGACGGATGAATCCGTCGCTCCGCGCGGTCCCTTCTCGCTCAAGGCGATCCGGCGCGATGTGCTTTTTGTGCCGCCTTCCATGCCGGCGCTTGATCTGCTCCTGAAGATGCAGGCGACGCGCATACATCTCGCCCTTGTCATCGACGAGTATGGCGGCACCGACGGTCTCGTCACGATCGAAAATCTGGTCGAGGAAATCGTCGGCGATATCGAGGACGAGCACGATACGGATCAGGGCCCTGTGCTCGTGAAGCGCGAGGATGGCACCATCGACGCCGACGCCCGCACGCCCATCGAGGAGCTTGAGGAGATGATCGGCCTGAAGCTCGTCGATGAAGAAGGCGACGACGACATCGAGACGCTGGGTGGCCTCGTCTTCTCGCTGGTCGGTCGCGTGCCCGTGCGTGGCGAACTCATCAAGCATCCGCTCGGTCTCGAATTCGAGGTGAAGGACGCCGATCCGCGCCGCATCAAGAAGCTCCGCATTCACAAGGTCGCTGCCGCCGCGTCCCCGGACGAGGATGGCCCGGGCGACGACAAGCGGGCGGCAAGCTGACGCATGAATGCCGATCGCGGTCTGACCGCCCTCTTTTCCGCCGTTGAGCGGATCGCGCGTGAAGTCGCACTTTTCAGGAGCTGGCGGCGTCTGCTCGCGGCCTTCTTCGCGGGCTCGCTCAGCGTGCTGGCGCTGCCGCCCATCCATTTCCTCCCCGTTCTCTTCGTCACCTTTCCGGTGCTCGTCTGGTTGCTCGACGGGCTTGGCGGTCCGGCGTCGGTCGTTCTCGGTGAGGAGGCGGCGGCGACGCGGCGGCGCATGCTGCGCGGCGGCGCGGCCATCGGCTGGTGGTTCGGCTTCGGCTATTTCCTCTTCGGCCTTCACTGGATCGGCTACGCCTTCATGGTCGAGGCGGAGAAGTTCGCGATCTTCATGCCCTTCGCCATTACGCTATTGCCGGCCGGGCTTGCTCTTTTCACCGCGGGCGCGACGGCGCTTGCACGCGCCTTCTGGTTTCCGGGCTATCTGCGCATCGTCGCGCTCGCCGTCAGCTGGTGCATCTTCGAATGGCTGCGCGGCCATGTGCTGACGGGCTTTCCCTGGAACCTGATTGGAGAAAGCTTCACCGCCTCCGACGCGCTGATGCAATGGGCCGCGCTCACAGGCGCCTATGGACTTTCTTTCATCGCCATTCTGATTATCGCGTCGCCCGCCTTCTTCGATCCCCATGCGCGCGCCGCCGACATTCATTCGGTCGGGCTCTCGATCCGCGAAGTGCTAGTCGTGCCCT
>JAJXZC010000261.1 GCA_021780275.1 Pseudomonadota bacterium | reverse complement strand
CGCAAGGGATTCCCGCGACTGGCGGAACCGGCTTCTTCCTGAAATCGAAGAAGCACGGCATCGAGGCCACAGCGGTCCTGCAAAGCGGCGACTTCATCGTTCAGGCCGGCTCCATGGCCCGCCTTCGATGGGAAGGCCGCGAGGCGACCAGCGTCGGCTATCACGAACTTCACGAAGAGCTTCTGCGCACGGGCATCCTGAAGCCGGACGGCGAACGCTGCGTCTTCACGCAAAGCTACGCCTTCAAGAGCCCCAGCGCCGCCGCCGCCGTCGTCGTGGGTCGCAACGCTAACGGAACGCTCGAATGGCGGCTGGCGGACGGGACAAGTTATAAGGAGTGGGAGGCGGCTCAACTGTTCGAATCGAAACCGTCGGACTGACTTCAGCTCGATAATAACGCTTCTGGAAACGAAGCGTAAGTATAACGGGATCCCTACATCGGAGCGATTATGGAAAAACTTGCGGAGCTGCTACAAGCAATTTTGGAAGAAATTCGTGAAATCAAGACTGACATTTCCGAATTAAATGAGAAAGCTGTTAATATATCGACAGAGTCCCATTTTATAAATGAAAATATTGAACGTATATCTTCTGAAGTTCAGACTTTGCGCGAGAACAGCGACAATTTGTGGAAGACTATAGGCGATACCGTTGGGGGTGATTTGCACCACAATATGAAAGACATAATTGATGTGCTGAACGAAATCTGCTCCAAACTGACTTGATAAATAAAACGGGCGGAGACAGGAATTTGAGCGGGCTTGGTGGTTCTATGGGGCAGCAACAGCAAGCGGGATCAAGAACGTCCCGCACACAAATCCAGCGCCTTCTGGCCGATGCGCGGACGCGATTGGTCGAGACAGGAACCCGCAACCGCCTCGTGCATACGCCGCGTGGCGGCAAGAGAGCTCGGTCGCTTCCGATCCTGAACGCCCATCCCGATAGCCTTTTCGAGGCGCTGACGCAGTCCGAAAAACTTCTTCGGCTCATGCCGGCTCTTTTGGCCGGAACGCCGGCCCTCGCCCACGACCGCCCCGAATCCACCCGGTCGAGCGCGCCGGCCCCGGCGGCGGCGCTTCAGACGAGTCTCGAAGAGGAGGCCCTGGAGAAGCGCCTGCTCTCGATCTACCGCGACGCCAAGACCGCCGAGGAGGAGCAGGGCATCAACGTGCTGTTTCTCGCCATCGGCTTCCTGCGCTGGTACGAGGACGACCGCTCCGAGGTCCGGCGCGAGTCTCCCCTTGTGCTCGTTCCCGTTGCGCTAGTCCGGGATCAGCGCCGTTCGGTTTTCCAACTTAAAGGACGCGGCGAAGACGTTTCGACTAATCAGGCCATCCAGCAGCGCCTGCGGTCGGATTTCGGCATAGCCTTGCCAGATATTCCAGACCACGAAGATTGGTCGCCATCAGAGTATTTCGACGCAGTAAAGGAAGCGATTGGGGGAAAGGCGAGGTGGTCTATCGACGCGAAAGGCGTGGAGCTGGGTTTCTACTCGTTTTCCAAACTCCTGATGATCCACGACCTTGACCCGGAGTCTTGGAATGGTGGCGCTATTCTGGAGCATCCGTTGCTCCAAGGATTGCTCGGTGAAGGCTTCCGGGAAGAGCCGCCGAGCATTCCCCACGACGCGAAACTCGACCAGCTCTTTGCGCCGGCGGACCTCATCCAGGTGGTCGATGCCGACTCCTCGCAGACTATCGTGATCGAGAACGTCCGCGCTGGCCGCAACCTCGTTGTCCAGGGGCCGCCGGGGACCGGCAAATCGCAGACCATAACGAACATCATCGCAAGCGCGGTGCATGACGGTAAAAGCGTGCTCTTCGTCGCTGAGAAAATGGCGGCGCTCGACGTCGTGCAGCACAGGCTGAAGAAGACGGGGCTAGGCGCGATCTGCCTTGAGCTTCACAGCCGCAGCGCCAACAAGAAACAGGTGCTTGCGGAAATCGAGGCCACACTCGATCAATTCATTGAAACCCCGGACGCGAACGCCGAGGCCGCGCGTCTCGCAGAATTGCGCGCGGCGCTGAATATCGCCGCCGAAAGAATGCACGCGCCGGTGGGAAACACAGGGTTGACGCCCTATCAGGCGCTCTCTCGTCTGATCTGGGCGAGCGAGCACAAGGTCCAAAGCTATACGGCCCTCTTCGCGGAAGCGGCCTCCTGGAACAAGAGCGCGTTTGACGAAGTGCAAAAGGCTGCCGCTCGGCTCATCGACGCTACGATAGAAAGCGGGCCTCTGCGCCAGCATCCGTTTTACGGAGTCGAGGCGTCAATGCTGCAGCCGAACGACCTTGTACGCCTCGACCCGCTTCTTGCGACGATGGCCGAGGCCGCGCAAAGGCTGAGCGCCGACGGCGCGAAAGTTCTAAGTCGGCTTGGGCTTGCGTCTGAGGTGACGGTTGAAACCTGCAGGGCGGCCATCGCTATCCTTCAGAGTCTCGCCGAACTTCCGCGTGAAAGCGCCGACGTAGTTGCCGACCTCGCTACGCAGCCGATTGCCCGCGTGCTCGACGTGGCCGAAGCCGGCGTGGCTTGGAGGCAAATGCGCGACGAACACGCGGATACATTCCACGAGGCCGCCTGGACAACGCCGGCGGTAGTTCTCAAAGTCTCTCTTGAAAGCGGCCTTTCTTTCTTCGGACGGCTATTCGGCGACTATCGCCGCGCCTCCAAAGCTCTTGCGGCGCTCCTTAAGACGCCGTTACCGCTGAAACCGCATGCCAGAGTCAAACTCGCGGAAACGCTTCATCAGGTTGAGCGAGCGCAAGAGCTGCTCTTGACTCACGACTTGGCGATGAACCAGATGCTGGCCCGCCATTGGCGGAAGGAAAAAACCGACTTTCAGCTTCTTCGATCAGCGGCCATGGTCGTCAGCCGTCTGAAAGCGCAGCCGTGCAGCCCGCAAATCGACAAGGCCGTCGAAATCCTACGCGACGGCGTTGCCGCCGAACTAGCGAGACAGCTTGAACAGAACGTAGACTCTCTAGTCAAGGCGTCAGAATTTCTACTGCAAACCCTTAAAGTTGATATGCGCACCGCTTTCGGCGTCTTCGGTCGGGATCAGGTAACTGTTCAGGCTCTTGCGCACCGAGCCAATCAATGGCGAGTCTCGCTAGACCGTTTCGATCAGTGGCGCAGGCTTGTGGCGGCAGACGGCGCTCTCCGCAAAGTGTCGGCTTCCGCGCTCGCCGAGGCGTTGGCGACGGGGGAAATGAGCGCCGAACAGGCCAATCCTGTGCTGATCTGCAGCCACGCCGAAACAGTATGGAGGAAAGCCATTGAGGCGACGCCGGAATTGCAAGAATTTCAAGGCCAGCAGCATGGAGCGGTGGCAAACGAGTTCCGCACTCTCGAAGTGAAAAGACGGGCGACGAACGTTGCCCTGGTAAAAGCGAGACACGCGGCGAGCATGCCGCGCGGCAGCTTTGGGGCGATGAACGCAATCCGCCTGGAAGTGAAACGAAAGCGCGGACATATGCCCATTCGCAAGCTGTTCAAGGTTGCGGGTGAGACCCTTCAGCGCATCAAGCCGGTGCTCCTGATGAGCCCGATTTCGGTCGCCCAATTCTTGCCGCCCACCTCTGTGCAGTTCGATCTTCTGGTGATCGACGAGGCGAGCCAAGTGCGTCCGGAAGACGCGCTCGGGCTTGTCGCTCGCGCCAAGCAAATGGTCGTGGTCGGCGACAACAAACAACTCCCGCCCACGTCATTCTTCGACCGCGTGGTCGCCGACGAGGAGGAAGTCGATTTAAGTGACGAGGCCGGTGACGAAGCAATTGTCGGCGGGGCCAAAGCCACCGAAGTGGAAAGTATCCTAGCCCTCTGCGAGGCGCGTGGACTCAACAGCGCCATGCTGCGTTGGCACTACCGATCCCGCCACCCATCGCTCATCGAAGTCTCGAATGCGGAGTTCTACCGCCATTTGATCATGCCGCCGGCCCCGGCTGCGCAAAAGTCGAAAGAGGGGCTTTTCTTGACTCGGGTTTCCGGTGCTTACGACCGGGGCGGCAAGCGCATTAATGCAATCGAGGCCGAAACCCTCGCCAGGGCGGTCGCTGAACACGCGAAGGCGAGTCCGGACTTGTCGCTTGGCGTCGTTACTTTTTCCTCAGCGCAGCGCGACGCAATCGGCGAACTACTGGAGACAATGCGCAGAACCGATGAGCAACTGAACGTTTTCCTGCAGGAGGGAAAAGCTGAAGACGTTTTCGTAAAGAATTTGGAGAACGTGCAAGGCGACGAACGCGACGTCATTTTTGTGTCCGTCGGCTACGGACCCAGGACCGCTGGATCACGGCTCGACAGTATGGCATTCGGTCCGGTTTCGATGGAGGGCGGGGAAAGGCGGCTAAATGTGCTTTTCACACGCGCCCGGAGTCGCTGCGAAATTTTCTGCTCTTTTGCGCCCGGCGACATAGACCCCGAGCGGGCGCGAGGCGAAGGTCCTCGCGTTTTGAAACGTTTCCTCCAGTACGCGGCCACCGGAGTTCTCGAAGAGCAGGTCTCGACTTCGGACGATTTCGACTCGCCATTTGAAGAGGCCGTCGCCCGGGTGATCGAGGAACTCGGTTACAAGGTTGATAAACAGGTCGGCTCGGCTGGCTTCAAAATCGACCTCGCGGTCAAGCACCCTTGGGAGCCGGGCCGATACATGCTCGCTGTAGAATGCGATGGCGCAACTTATCATCGCGCGCTCTGGGCTCGGGAACGGGACCGCATGCGGCAGGAAGTCCTTGAGAACATGGGATGGAAGTTCCACCGCATATGGTCCACGGATTGGTTTTACCGACGGGGAAGCGCGATGGAAAAGCTGAAAATGGCGTTGGAGGAAGCAAAGTACGCCGTTGTGGTGCCGACAAAACCGAAATCGGCCCCGCCCGCGAAGGTTTATTCGCAGCCTACGCCTCAGACCCAGCAACTGGTTCATGGAACGGTGACGCCGGCATACGTCGTGGCGGATTTCGGTGTGTCGTGGAGCGCCGACCCCCATCAAGTTCCGCTTTCAGAAATGAGTAAGATAACCCTTCGCATCGTCGAAATCGAAGGTCCGATCCATCAGGACGAGGTCGCGCGTCGTGTGACGTCTCTGTTCGGAAAGTCTCGCACGGGCGCTCTGATAAGCGGTGCAACACTTAACTCGCTCCAGCCTCTGAGGAAATCCGGAACCCTACTTGAACAGGGGTCCTTCTGGATGACGCCGGCCCAACAGGCTGATCCTCCTGTTCGTGATCGAAGTGGATCGCCACCTAGTCTTCAAAAGGCCGACATGCTGTCCGCTGTGGAAATACGCGCCGCTGCGTCTATCGCCATCCGCGAGAACGGCGCACTTTCAGCAGACGAGATGGTCGTTGCGGTAACGCGCTTGCTCGGATTTAAGCGCGCGGGCGCAGACCTCAAAGCGTCGATTGAAGCTGCATTGGCCGAGAGTTGACGGACGATGGCTCTCCATAAAGAGCTAGCCTTCGAGGATGAGGTATGCACCTACCTGAGCGCGCATGGTTGGCTCTACGAGGCCGGCTCCGCTGCCTACGACCGCGCCCGCGCGCTGTTTCCGCCCGACCTCGTGGCCTGGGTCAAGGCGACGCAGCCGCAAGCCTGGGAGACTTTAGCCAAGAACCACGGCGCGGCGGCGGAAGGCGTCCTTCTCGACCGGCTACGCAAGCAACTCGACGACCGGGGGACGCTGGGCGTGCTACGCCACGGCGTCGAGTTGATCGGCCTGCGCCATCCCGTCGCGCTCGCGCAGTTCCGCCCGGCCTTCGCCGCCAACGCCGACATTCTCGCGCGCTATGAGGCCAATCGCCTGCGGGTCGTGCGGCAGGTCCACTATTCGACGGCGAACGAGAACGCCATCGACCTCGTGCTGTTTCTCAACGGCGTGCCGGTCGCCACCGTCGAGTTGAAGACCGACTTCACGCAAAGTGTGCAGGACGCCATCGACCAATACTGCCTCGACCGCGATCCGAAGCCCAAGGGGCTCGGCGCGGAGCCTTTGCTCACGTTCCCCAGCGGCGCGCTGGTGCATTTCGCCGTCAGCAACGCCGAAGTCCACATGACAACCCGACTTGAGGGCAAGGCGACGCGCTTCCTGCCCTTCAACAAAGGCGACGATGGCGGCAAGGGCAATCCGCCGAACCCCGCCGGCCATCCGACCAGCTACCTGTGGGAGGACGTCTGGGCGCGCGACGGCTGGCTCGAAATCCTGGGCCGCTATGTGGTCGCCGAAAAGGACACTAAGAAGCAGATTAAGAAGCTGATCTTCCCGCGCTTCCATCAGCTTGACGCGACGCGCAAGATCGTCGGCGCGGTGCGCGAGGAAGGCGCGGGCGGCAAATACCTGATCCAGCATTCCGCCGGCTCCGGCAAGACCAACTCCATCGCCTGGACGGCGCACTTCCTGGCCGACCTCCACGACGCGAAGGACGAGAAGGTCTTCTCGACCGTGATCGTTGTCTCGGACCGCAACGTTATCGACGGCCAGCTTCAAGAGGCGCTCGCCGCCTTCGAGCGCACGCAAGGCGTCGTCGTCACGGTCAAGAGCGACAGCGGGGCCAAGAGCGGGCAACTCGCACAGGCGTTGGCCGGGGGCAAGAAGATCGTCGTCTGCACGATCCAGACTTTCCCCTTCGCACTCGCCGCCGTTCAGGAGCTTGCCGCGACGAAGGGCAAGAGGTTCGCCGTCATCGCCGACGAAGCCCATTCGTCGCAAACCGGCGAGGCGGCGGCGAAACTGAAACAGATATTGTCGCCGGAGGAAATCGCCGCGCTCGGCGACGGCGGCGAGGTCAGCGCGGAAGACCTGCTCGCCGCTCAAATGTCGGCGCGCGCGAACGCCATAGGCGTCACTTATGTCGCCTTCACCGCGACGCCGAAGTCGAAGACGCTGGAACTGTTCGGTCGCCGCCCGAATCCCGACGAGCAGCCCGGTCCCGGCAATCTGCCGCAGCCGTTCCACGTCTATTCAATGCGTCAGGCGATTGAAGAGGGCTTCATCCTCGACGTGTTGCTGAACTACACGCCCTATCGGCTCGCGTTCCGCCTCGCGAGCGGCGGCAAGGAATACGACGAGACGCAAGTTGACCGCAGCGCGGCGCTGAAAGGGATTATGAACTGGGTGCGGCTGCATCCCTACAACATCAGCCAAAAGGTCCAGATCGTCGTCGAGCACTTTCGCGAGAACGTCGCGCCGCTGCTGGCCGGCAAGGCGAAAGCCATGGTCGTCCTTGGGAGCCGCAAGGAGGCCGTGCGCTGGCAACTCGCGATCAGAAGATACATCGGCGACAAAGGCTACAAAATCGGCGCGCTCGTGGCGTTCTCGGGCGAGGTGGACGACCCCGAGTCCGGCCCGGACCCGTTTACGGAAACGAGCAAGACGCTCAACCCGACGCTCAAAGGCAATGACATTGCCGAAGCGTTCAAGGGCGACGAGTTCCAAATCCTACTCGTCGCCAACAAATTTCAGACCGGCTTCGACCAGCCGCTTCTGTGCGGGATGTATATCGACCGCCGTCTCGCCGGCATTCAAGCCGTGCAAACTCTCTCGCGTCTCAACCGCGCGCATCCCGGCAAGGACACGACTTATATCCTCGACTTTGTGAACAGTGCCGACGAGGTGCTCAAGGCGTTCAGGACCTACTACAGCACCGCCGAATTGGAGGCCGTCACCGATCCGAACCTTATCTACGATTTGCGCTCGAAGCTCGACGCGCTCGGCTTCTATGACGACTTCGAGGTTGACCGAGTCGCCAAGGTCGAGATGGACCCAAAGGCCAAGCAGGGCGACTTGATCGCCGCGCTGACTCCCGTTGCGGATCGGCTCTTGAAGAAATTCAAGGCCGCCCGCGATCTACAAAAGGCGGCGCGCGAGGCCGGCGACGCGAAGGCGGAAAAGGAGGCGCGCGAAGAGGCCGAGGCGCTGATCCTATTCAAGAACGATATGAGCGCGTTCGTCAGAATGTACAGTTTCCTCTCGCAAATGTTCGACTACGGCAACACGGCCATCGAGAAGCGGTTCATGTTCTACAAGCGGCTTGTCCCGCTGCTCGAATTTGGCCGGGAGCGTGAAGGCGTGGACGTGTCGAAGATCGTCTTGACCCACCACAGTTTGAAATCCCAGGGCAAGGCGATCTTGAACCCCGGCGATGGGGACGCCGACAAGTTGCAGCCCATCGCCGAGGCCGGATCGGGGTCGGTGAACGAAAGGGAGAAGGCGCGCATCGCTGAAATTATCGAGCGTCTCAACGGCCTGTTTGAGGGCGAACTGACCGACGACGATCAACTCGTGTACGTCAACAACGTCATCAAGGGGAAGCTCCTGGAGAGCGAGGAACTCGTGACGCAGGCGACGAACAACACGAAAGCACAGTTCGCCGCGTCGCCGACCCTGTCGAACGAACTGATGAACGCGATCATGGACGCCCTTGCCGCTCACCAGGCCATGAGCAAGCAGGCGCTGGAGTCGGAGAAAGTGCGCGATGGTCTCAAGGACCTTCTCCTTGGGCCAGCCCGGCTTTATGAGGCGCTGCGGGAACGGGGCGGCGTTGCTGATGCCCCGTCGCAACAGCGACCCTAAAAGCTGTGACATTTAAATAACTTAGAATAAAAATGCTGTTGATTGCATTGCCTAACATGACGCGCATCTTTACCGATTCAAGCTCGTTTCCGCTAGTCTTCGACTTTTTTCTTGTTTTATTCTGGACTTTCCCTATAGTCCCGATGCGCTCGTGATACCTATTAGGATCGGACCGATAGCCCATTCGGCGAGCGCAGCCGGCATCCCCGTGGTCGCGTGCCACCGACACACATATCGGGCGGGGGGAGTTGGAAGTCTGCGGACCCTATGATGGACGTGCCGGTGAGCAGTTGCAGCCGGGCAGGCGAAAAGGTCGGAAGCGGGTTTGGACCCGACGTCTCCGATGCTCAACCCTTCCCCAATTGCAAGCGCAAATGCGTCTTGCCCGCACTGCGAGTTCCCGGCATGGATACCACTTTCC
Source organism: Pseudomonadota bacterium (assembly GCA_021780275.1). The sequence continues at coordinate 221 of JAJXZC010000261.1, read as the reverse complement.
TGCTTATGGCGCGCTACAATGGCCGCGCAATTATTCCAATCGAGGAAGTATGTCGCGACTATTTCTCTCACCTAACCAAAGAGAAGTTTTTGCGAAAACACGCCGCCGGTGAAATCAAGCTGCCGCTGGTCAGGATCGAAGAGAGCCAGAAGAGCGCCAAGGGCATCCACCTGACGGACCTAGCCGCATACCTAGATAAGAGACGAGAAGCTGCTTTGCGC
>JAJXZC010000748.1 GCA_021780275.1 Pseudomonadota bacterium | reverse complement strand
CTGGATGTTCGACGTCGAGGCGCTGGTGAAGAAGATCGAACCGGTGTTGGAGCGGGCGCGTTTCTACATCGGCGAGGCGCGGCTCGAGATCCCGGGGATGGAGAACGCGAAGGGCATCGCCGAGAAGAAGGGCACGCTCGAGCGCATCACTGCCGAGCGTCCGAACGCGAAGATTTCGATCACGCGCTTCAAGGGTCTCGGTGAGATGAACGCCGAGCAGCTGTGGGAGAGCACGCGAGACCCCGACAACCGCGCGCTGCTCCAGGTCAAGGTCGAGGACGCCGACGTGACCGACGAAATCTTCACTCGCCTGATGGGCGATGTGGTCGAACCGCGCCGCGAATTCATCCAGGACAACGCGCTGAACGTCGCCAATCTCGACGTGTGAGGTTGGCGCGCTGGACAGTCTCGCTAAAGATGAGAAACGTCCAGCAAAAGTTGAGAACTTTCCAAGCGCTTTTTTGCTCTTTCACGGCAAAAACAGGGGTTCGATTCCCCTTGGGCGCGCCAACTAAATCAAGCACTTAGATTTAAAATCTACTCGCCGCTTCACGCCTCGCATCCGCTGGCGTGGAGGTTGCACACCTTCGGCTCTCCACGCGTCACAAACTGGAGAGCCGTTTTTCAGCGCGCCCTAACTCGGCGCGCTTTTTTATCACTCATGGTCGCCGTCAGCAGGAACTCTGGCCGATCCGGTGAGGTTATAGGCACCCCCACGCAGTGAAAGGAGAACTCAAAGAATGTCCACGTGGCAACCGCCGAGAGAGCCTGAGAAAAAACACGAGCCACCGCCGAAACCTCATCGTCCACCGCACGAGGCGACCTACGAGGGGCTTGCCCATGTCTCGCAACAGATCGCAGATTTAAAGGCGCAACTTGACCGTATTGAGTCTGCAATTAAGAAATAGATTTACCACCGCGTAATTAGGGTTATGCCCCCGATCATCAAAGCCGCGCCGATAAGGCGCGGCGTATTCAAAGTATGCACTGGCATTCTAAATAGGCCCAGTGCATCGATAGTCAGCGACATTACAATGTTTGCGGTAATGGTTAGACCGGCAAAGGCACCCGCTCCGACCCTATCAACAAACATAAGTCCTGCGACGACCGCGAATGCGCCAACTACCCCACCGAGCCGAGCGGCGCCCACCAAGGCATGTCCTTAAGTCCTTCAGCGTTTGGGAATGGATAAGGCTGGCAGACCAAAATGCAAAACAGAAAGGCGATGATCGGCAGAAATGAAACGACACTCGCTAGCCAAGGATTGATCAGAGCGCCACGAAGTGCTCCGTTCATAGGCGGACCCCAAGCCTGCAATGCGCCAGACACAACGATGATAACGTAGATCCAAACGGCGCTCGCTTCGCGCATGGCATGCTCCAAATTGCTTTGTGGAATGTGCGATTAAATGCGCAAAACGGAGGTCTTGTTCCGAAGAGGAACCTGTCTGCGTCGCCGCCCTTCTCGATGAATCCGATTAGAGCAACGGTCTTCCATCTTTCGGCCACGGCTCCTCGCCTTTCTCTACCCTCGCCCATCGCTCCCATTTTTCGAGCACTTCGGGACGCGCCGTGCTGCTCGCATAGCTCGGCTGAAATATCCTGCTTCGCCTGTGAGCCATTCGGCCATTTCATCAATCTTGCCATTGATCCCGATATGGCCTGATAGGCTGGCCCCTGTATTGTCACTTCGCTTGGATCTTCCCGAGCTGGGTATTAAAGGCGGGGCACAGACTTAAGACGGCAGCAGGATCACGCGGAAAATCTCGCCTATGAGCGCTGCCTCGCGCCTTGCTCATTGCAGCTTGCCCCTCCTCGTTCGCTCGCGGTTCCTGCGGCTTATTGGGCAGCGGTGCGGCCACTTCCATCGCCTCCGTCTGGAGCGCGTCTCGCAAAGTTATAGTTTTTCATGACTTTGTTTCTCAGCCTTTGCTGATCTGTCCACGCGCGTAAGCAGTCATTCAAATCTCCGCGAGCGGTGTACCGGGCTAACCAAAAACAGCTGAGTTTAAGGGCGCCGAAGCGTCTCCCGGCCGGTGTGCGGCGATGCGTCACTTGCGAGGCCGGAATCGGCAAGACTACAAGTAGAGAATGAGTCTTCGGATGCCGAAGTGGCGGTCCTCGTGGTATTTTGGAACTATCGCGCCACTCTTTGTGGTCATCGCGGCGATGACCGTTCTGGTTTCCTACTCGCCGACTCTCTATCGCATGTTTTGCGCTGCCACTGGCCTTGCCGGAACGACGCAGCGGGCGACTGTGGCTCCGGAGCCTAGCGGCGCCGCGACCGATTCAAGGGAAATCACAGTCCAATTCGACGCCAACGTCGGCAACGGTCTTGACTGGGATTTCCGCCCGAGCCAGGGCTCAGTGAAGGTGAAGCTCGGTGTTGCGACCCGAGTCACTTTCGTCGCCCATAACCGTTCGAACAAGACCTTGGTCGGCCGCGCCGTCTACAACGTCACCCCATATCAGGCGGGACCGTTTTTCTACAAAATCCAGTGTTTCTGCTTCACCAACGAGAAGCTCGGACCGGGGGAAACGGCTGTAATGCCGGTGCTGTTCTTCATCGATAAGGCCTATGCGACGGATCCAACCGCGAGACTGTTCGACGAACTCACTCTCTCTTACACATTCTATCCGAAAAACGATCTGACGCCCGAGGCCATAAGGCAGGCGCGCGATCTTGCGACGGGATCGAAACTGGAGGACGCTGCCATTCACCAGAACGGCAAGCAGGCCTTCGACAATGACGCGCCGCGGCGCTAGCGCATCTCAGCACGGGTTCTCGCATGCGGCCGATGAATTGGATTGCCCTCGTTGCGACCGTGGCCGCTGCGGCGGCGATTGGTGTCGTGCGGTTTGCGGGGAACGACCTGTCTGGGACCTATAGACCCAAAACGGACGCCCCGATCGCCCCGCCGACCATGCCGCCACCCGAGACCTTCGCCGCAATCTTCACGCCCTGCGCCCACTGTCACGAGATTGGCGCCGGCGCTCGCCCTATGGCCGGGCCGCCGCTGACCGGGATCATCGGCCGAAAGGCAGGCTCCTACCCGGGCTATCCCTATAGCCAGGCCTTGCGCAGCAGCGGCCTCACTTGGAACGACGCAACCCTCGCCCGCTTCATCGCGGATCCGCAGGCGGTCGTGCCCGGAACGCGGATGATTTTCGGCGGCCTCCCCAAGGGGGATATCGCTGCGTTAATCTCATTCATCAAGGCGGCGAGCGCCGCGCCGAACGCCAGCGCGGCAGCCACGATTCTGTCACCGTCGACGCTCGCCATTGGCGGCCCGTTTGAACTCATCGATACGAAGGGGCGCAAAGTCACGCAGAACGACCTCCTGGGCAAGCCGAGCGCGCTGTTTTTCGGCTACACAAATTGCCCGGACGTCTGCCCCACGACGCTGGCGGAGTTAACGCGGTTGATGAAAGAATTGGGGCCGGACGCGAATAGGCTGAACGCCGTCTTCGTTACCATCGACCCGGCGCGCGACACGGCTGCCGAGCTTGCGACATACCTTTCTTCCTTCGATCCACGCATCCGCGGCCTCACTGGTACTGACGCGCAGATCGCAACGATCGCCAAGGCCTATCACGTCTACTATGCCCGCGTGACCGGAGAGGGCGGCAATTACTCGATGGACCACACAGCGACCGTTTATCTGATGAACGCGAAAGGCGGCTTCGTCGGCACTCTTAGCACCGAGGAAGACGACCGCACCTCACTCGCCAAGCTTCAACGCCTCGTGCGAGAAGCGAGCTGACTCTTAGGAGACGCGCTGACAGCGCGCCGGGCCGCCTCTCGCCCCTTTGGAGACCCGGACTACCCGGCGCCAGAGTCAAACTTATGTGCGTTTCATTGGTCCTCGAAGATCGCCTCGATCGGCCGGCCGAAGAGGCGCGCGATCTTGAAGGCAAGCGGCAGGCTCGGGTCGTATTTGCCGGTCTCGATGGCATTCACGCTCTGGCGCGAGACGTCGAGACGCTCGGCGAGTTCCGCCTGGCTCCAGCCGCGTTCGGACCGCAGCTCTTTGAGTCGATTCTTCATGGACCGGCGCCTCTAGCGCTTTGCCGCCCACCAGCCGGCCCTGGCCACCAAGGTGGAGAGCAACTGGGCGAAGACGAGGCCCACCCATCCCAGTGCAAAGTAGACGCCGGGCGTACCGCGGTGACCGACAAGCCGGGCGAGGACCGTGCCGCCGTTCTCGAGCCACAACAGCATGATCGGCGCGGTCAGCAGGATGGCTGTCGTGGAGCCGATGAACCAGGCAAGCTTTCGCGCGTCCTTTTCCCTTTCGTCGAGCCGGCGCCAGGTGATCATCCAACCGACCGCCGCCGCCCAGGCGAGGCTGGCGAACTTGGCCAGCGCCAGCCAAGGCGCCGCGCTCTGCCGATCATGACCGTAGACGGCCAAGATGAGGGCGGCCGCGCCGAACCAGATCAAGACTGCGCCGAAAACGGCGACCGCAATGGATCCGAAGATGGCGACTTGCCGGCGGCTGGGCATGGCTGAGACTCCGAGGTGTCAAGCAAACTTGTCATAAGCGATGACGCGTGTCAAGCCTGCTTGTCATGTCGCGGCGCTTGTCGTCCGGCTTGATGCAGGATTGGGCGCGATTAGTTAAAACCGCGCGTGGTGTCAGCTCGGAACGAACAAAGGCAGCTTGACGACAAGTCGCGCGCCTGCGCCCGCACCGTCTTCGATTGCGATCGTGCCGCGATGGGCTTCGACGAGATTGCGGACGATGGCGAGGCCAAGACCCGCGCCGCCTGTGCTGCGACTCCGCGAGGTTTCGAGGCGCACGAACGGCTCGAGCAGGGCCTCGCGCTGATCCGGCGGAATGCCGGGCCCCTCATCCTCGACGCTCAAGATGAGCGCCGTGCGCTCGCTTTTCAAAACGACATGCGCGACATGCCCATAGTGCAGGGCATTGTCGAGGAGATTGCCGACGACACGGCGAAGCGCAAGCCGGTCGCCGAGAACGCTCGTCCCGCGCGCCCCGAAATCGATGTGAAGCGTGATGAAACTTCCGGCATCCTGCCGGTCCTCGATCTCACGGCTGACGAGCCTGTCGAGTTCGATGAGTTCCTCGCTCAATTCCCCGGCGCCGGCCCGGCTCGCCAGGACGGCATCGTCCAAGAGACGGATCATGTCGGAAATGTCGCCAATCGCTTTGGCGCGCTCGGATTCGTCCGGAATTTGATCAACCCGCAGGCGCAGACGCGTGGCGAAGGTCCGCACGTCATGCGAGATCCCGCCGATCAGCGCCATCCGCGCGTTGAGCAGCGTTTTCAGCCGTTGCTGAAGCCGATTGAAAGCGAGGACGACGGCCTCGATCTCCGGCGCACGGGTTTTGAGCGGCGGCAAGGGCGCCGGTGTGCTTGTCGGGTCGATCCGATCGACGGCCGCGGCAAAGCGCGACAAGGGCCGCATTTCGCGGTTCAACAGAACGAGCGCGATCAGCGCGACAAGCGTGCCGAGCAGGCCGGCGCCAAACCCGACGGGCAATCCAAACCGCGTTGTCGGCAGCGTCTCGGCCGCATCGACGACCAGGAGATCGCCGGTCTTCAAGGCAATCCGAAATTCGAAGAGTTTTGCACCGAGGATTGCCGGCCAAAAGAAATGCCGCTGCCGCGCCACGGTCATGCTGAACGGACGCGGCGCCAAGGCCGCTGCATAACGCGCCCGCAGCGCCGCCCTGGCCGCAGGGGCGTCGGCATCGGCGATCTCGGCATCGGCTCCAAGATGCGCGGAAAGATTGCTTGTCTTGCCGATCGCATCGAGGATGAGCTGGCGCTGCCCGTTTGGCGTTTGCTCGATCAAGCTCGCGAGCGCGGCGAGTTGTGCGGGCGCCGGCCGGATGGTGCCCAAGTCCCATTCATGCGAGCGGTAATAAATGGCGAGCGCCAAAAGCCAGGCGATGAGTAGCGCCACGAGGACGATGAGAGTGAAGCGCGTCGCAAGGCTTAATCGGATCATCAGGCCACCAAGGCGACGGAGGCGGTGAACAAATAACCGCCGTTGCGGACGGTGTTGATCAGATTCGAGCCGGGGCTCGCCGTGTCGAGTTTTTTGCGAACCCGCGAAACGAGCATGTCGACCGTGCGATCGTAGGGATCGGCCGAGCGTCCGCGCATCCAGTCGAGGATTTGATCGCGCGTGAGAACGCGCCGCGGCCGCTGCACGAAGCAGGCGAGAAGATCGAATTCGGCAGTCGTCAACGTGACGGGCGCGCCGGCCTCGTCGGCAATCTGGCGCGCGTCCAAATCAATCACGAAACGATCGAAGGCAAAACGCCGCGCTGCCGGCGACCCGTGCGTTCTGTCGTTCACCCGGCGCAGGACGGCGCGGATGCGCGCCAACAATTCGCGCGGGCCAAAAGGCTTGACGAGATAGTCGTCGGCGCCCAATTCGAGACCGACGACCCGATCGATCTCATCGCTCTTTGCGGTCAGCATCAAAATCGGAATCGTGTCGCGCAGGCGAAGCCTGCGGCAGATCGAGAGCCCGTCCTCGCCCGGCAGCATGAGATCGAGAACGATTAAATCGGGCCGTACCCGGCTCAAAACGGCATCCATTGCCGCTGCGCCATCGGCTTCCTCGAAGCTAAATCCTTCGCCGCGCAGCAGGTCGCGGACGAGCCGGCGGATATCGGCGTCGTCTTCGACGATCAAGATCGTGGCGCCATGTCGATCCATGAAATCTGCCATGCACTGTGTCTGCGCGGCACGGCTGCCGAAAGCAAGGGCCCAAGAGCCAATTTTACAAGCTGTTACGCGCGGTTGACCAGATACAACAAATCGATGCCGCGAGGACATACGCCGCTGACCGACGGCGCGCATCGTCACGGGCGATCCTAATCGAGGAGGAAACACCGTGCAGGGTCTTCGCGGCCTCTATGGTCACCACACCGCGCAGTCGATCGTGATTTTCGCCGCTCTCGGCTTCATGGGGCTGGAATATTTTCTGAGCCGTCTCGCGCATCGCGCGGACACACACGATCTTGCCGAAAGCGCCTCGTCGCTGTCGATCGCCATCGGTCGCCACTTTGTTCATGCGTTCGAGGCCGGCATCGTCGCATTGCCATACGCCTTCGCCTATGAGCATCGCCTCCTTCAATTTTCGTCAACCTCGGCGGCAGCGCTCGTTGCTTTGTTCTTCGCGACGGAATTCGCCTATTACTGGCAGCATCGGCTCGCGCATCGGATCCGTTGGATGTGGGCGAGCCATGCCGTTCACCATTCGCCGACGAAGATGAACCTGACCGCCGCCGTGCGACTCAGCTGGACGGCAAATATCTCGGGCAATTTTCTGTTTTTTCTGCCGCTGGTTTTGATCGGGTTCCACCCGTTTGCCGTCATCGGCATGCTGGGCTTGAACCTGTTCTATCAATTTTTCATTCACACCGAACTCGTGCGCAGCCTCGGGCCGCTCGAATGGGTCCTGAATACGCCGGCGCATCACCGCGTTCATCACGCATCGAACGGGCCGTGCTTGAACAAAAATTTCGGCGGCATTCTCATCATATTCGATCGCCTGTTTGGTAGCTTCGCCGAAGCGCCGATGGACGAAGTGCTGCGCTATGGGCTCGCCGGCGGCGCCCGCGCGCGCAATCCTCTCGGCATCGTTTTTGGCGAGTGGGTGGCGATCGCACGCGATATCGCGGCGGCGCCCTCCCTCTCGGCCAAGCTGCACTGCTTGGTCGCGGCGCCGCAAGTTTCGAAAGCGCCAAGCGCAAAAGGCGCCGTGCGCGCCGTGATCGAAAATGCCGCAGTCACCCTCATCTACCCAGGAGAATGAACCCATGACTCTGATGAAAGCGAAAACCGTCGTTGTCGGCGCCGCGATCCTCGCCGCCGAGGCTCTTTTGACTGGTGCAAGTGCGCAGAGCATACGGCAAGCCTGTCGCGGCGATTACCAACAATTCTGTGCCGGCGTGCAGCCTGGCGGCGGGCGTATCAAGGCTTGTCTCAAGAGCCACGCGGATCAATTGTCAGCAGAGTGTCGGCAGGCTCTTGAACCGGGCGCGGGCGCTGCACCGAAGACTGGCGACGACGGGCAGGATAATCCCTACCCGCCTCGGTCGGATGATCAAACGACCGGCATTTAGCGCCTTGAGAAAGCGGCTGCAATTGCTGCGGATTGCGGCCGCCACGCGTCGCGTCGATCGGCCGAATCCGAGCCGACGGACGATCGACGCCTGACACGTCGTTACAAAGCTTTGACCAAAAGACACAAAACGTTGTGCCGGCGTCAAGCGCGGATGAAACCGCACCGGCAAGCTCGCGCCATAGCCATCGCGATGGCTATCGAGGTCTCCCGCTAAACGCCGAAGTCGCGCCGGCAAGAGCTATCGAACAACACACGGAGCACTGCAATGATACGCAAGCTGATCTTGGTTTCCACGCTGGCCGCCGGATTCGGCGCCGTCACGATGTCCTCGCCGGCCGAGGCGGGTGGCTGGGTCTATCACAGCGGATATTATCACGGCGGCTATCACGCTTGGGGCTACCATTATTATGGCGGCTACCACGGATGTTGCTACGGGGCCGGCGCCGCCGCCGGTGCGGTCGCAGGATTGGCGGTTGGGACAGCCGTCGGCGCCGCCGCGGTGCGCGCGCACCCGGTCTATGCCGCACCGCCGGTCGTCGCCTATGCCCCGCCGGTCGTCTATGCGCCGCGCGCCTATTATTACGTTCCCTGATCGCGTGGCGGTTCGGTTGGTCCGTGCGGCTCCGCTTTGATCGGAGCCGCCTCACTAAAACGATATTTATGGGCGCAATCGCCGGCGAACTTCGCTAAACTCCTCGGGTAAACGATGTTTTCGCGAGGATTTCGATGAAGTTTACCGTTGCGCTTGCGGTCCTGGCCTCGGTCTGCGCGGCCTCTGCTAGCCGCGCCGACAGTTTCGTTTTTCCGGGCGGAGTCATCATCGGTACGACCGCGGGCATCGCCGCCGCGACTCGGACGCAGGATGCCGGGCCGCCGGCGCCGCCCGCGCCTTACACATCGGGTTATTTCGGCTATGCGGGTCGTGGCCCCTATGGGACGCGCTGTTGGATCGAGCCGACGCAGGCATGGGACGGCTATGGCTTCGTCGAGGCGCGTGTTCGAACGTGCTATTGACGCGCATTTTGTATTTCAGAATCTTCACATCATGAAGCTCTACATGTTCTATGTCGGCGGCAACTGCGGCACGTCGAACGTCGAATTGCACGATGTCCGCTTCTCGGTGGGAGAGGCGCCCG
>JAJXZC010000634.1 GCA_021780275.1 Pseudomonadota bacterium | reverse complement strand
AAGGCCGTGTTCATCGACTGCCGCGTCACGCCGATAAGGCGTGCAAGCTCCGTTGGCCGGGTCACACCCGCATGCACATACATCATGGTCATGGATTCAAGTCGACGCACCCCGCCCCAGCCGCGCGCGTCGAGATTTCGCTGCAAGGCCCCGTCGAACCACATGAAGCGGCTCAGAAGCTGGGCGATCAAAAGGCCGGGCTGACGGGCCATCCGGGTTTCCTGCTTGCGTCGATTGTCAGTTTCTCTTACGGTTTTTTTCACGAAATTCAAGGCAATGCAAGGGAGGAGCGCCATGCCGCGATTGAAAGAGGTCGGAAAGGCGGATGCCGATCCGTTCGCCCAGCAAATCTACAAGCTGCTGTTCGGCGACCGCGACCCGGTGAAGGAACCGGGCACAGCCACGGGCACGCCGGGCAACTGGTGGACGGTTTTCGCGCTGGTGCCGGACGCTTTCAAGCACACCACCGAGGGCTTCCAGTTCTATCGCAGCCCGAACCGCAAGATCGATCCGAAGCTCCGCGAGCTTGGCCAGATCCGCGGCGGCTATGCGCGCGGCTCGCAGTTCGTCTTCTCGCAGCACTGCAAGGCCTGCCGCGACGTGGGCTTCACCGAGGAACAGATCGCCGCGATCCCCCATTGGCCAATCGCCAATTGCTGGAGCCCGGTGGAGCGCGCGTTGCTCGCCTATACCGACTGCCTCGTGCTGCAGGGCGGTCGCGTGCCGGAAGCGATCTTCGATGAGATGAAGAAATATCTCTCCGACGAGGAGATCCTCGAATTCACCTATGTCACCTGCACCTATGAGATGCACGCCACCATGAGCCGCGCGCTCAGGCTCGAATATGACGACGTCGACGAACGCGTCGTCGAGATCGCCGCGCCGACGGACAGCTCCAATGACGTCATGAGCATGGTCGACACCGACAAGAAGGAAGACTGACGATGGGATATCATCACCTCGCGCTCGCCACGCGCGACATCAAGGCCATTCACGATTTCTACGAAGGCGTCATGGGCTTCGAGCTTGTGAAGGTTGAAGTGGGCCCCTCGCCTGAAGGCGGCTGGGCCAAGCATTTCTTCTACCGCATGGAAGACGATTCCAAATTCATCGCCTTCTGGGAAATGCACGACATGCCGGGTACGGAGAATCTCGAAACCAATATCTCCAAGGCCGCAGGCGTACCCGACCACATCAACCACATCTCCTTCGACGTGAAGGACATGGATGAGTTGCAGGCGCGCAAGCAGCGCTGGCTCGATGCCGGTCTTCAGGTTCTCGAGATCGATCACAACTGGTGCTATTCGATCTACACGAAAGACCCGAACGACAATTTCGTGGAATTCTGCCTCACCACCGGCAGCTTCAACGCCGCCGACCGCGCAACGGCACTCGCCGCGCTTGATGCCGAAAAGCCGGAATTTTCAAAGCCCCCGGCTGACGTGCAGATCCACCAGCCGACGGTGACCGCCTGATCCGAACTCTGAGCCCTCCCCCTTGAGGGGGGAGGGTTGGGAGGGGGTGAAGCGGCGTATGAGTGTCTTGCGAAGAAGAACCCCTCACCCTCCCACCGCCTGTGGCGGCGGGGCCCTCCCTCTCCCTCAAGGGGAGAGGGTCAAAAGGACGGCGGCGTACAGGCCGAAACGATCACGCAATCGATCGTGCCTGTATTACGGAAGCGATGCGGCAAACGGCTGTCGAAGTAATAGGCGTCGCCCGCCGTCAAGAGCCGCGTCTCGCCGCCCACCGTCAGTTCGATGAGGCCCGAGACAACAATCCCGCTTTCCTCCGCCGCATGCGAAAGCATGTCGCTGCCCGTATCTGCGCCGGGCTTGTAGCGCTCGTGCATCATCTGCAGCGCCCGACCCTGCATGTCGCGGCCGACCAACTTGAAGGAAATATCGCCCGAGCCGATTTCGCGCAGCTCCTTGGCCGCATAAAAGACCTTGCTGCGGGGCTTCAGGTCCAGCGTCAGGAAATCGGCAATCGAAATCGGGAAACCGTCCAGCACCTTCTTCAGCGAGCCGAGCGAGGGGCTGATGCGGTTCTGCTCGATCAGCGAAATCGTGCCATTGGTCACGCCCGCGCGCTTGGCGAGTTCGCGCTGCGACAGCCCGTGCATCAGCCTGAGCTCGCGCAAGCGCTGGCCGATGTCCGGAGCCTCGAGATCGAGCTCGGGGGGCGGAACCTCGCCGCCATGAGCGCGGCGGTAGTTTCGGATGCTGTCCTTTGCCATGACGTTTAAGATACTCAACAAATGCCGAAAGTCACAAGGGAGTTTCCCTTGATTTCCGGGCCGCGCGGCAGTCAGATTGTTGAATACTATCAATCTTCCCCATACGGAGACCTCCATGAGCGCCGATACCGCCGCCTCGGGCCTTGCGACACCCAACGACCTGTCGTCCAACTGGCTGCCCTTCACCCCCAATCGGCAGTTCAAGCGCGAGCCGCGCCTTGTCGCCCGCGCCAAGGACATGTCCTATTTCAAGCCCGATGGCACGGAAGTGCTGGACGCCACGGCGGGGCTGTGGTGCTCAAATGCCGGTCATTGCCGGCCTGAAATCGTCTCGGCCATCCAGCAGCAGGCGGGCGAACTCGACTTCGCGCCCACCTTCCAGTTCGGCCACCCCAAGGTCTTCGAACTCGCCAACCGCATCACAAGCCTGATGCCGAACGATCTCGACCATGTGCTCTTCTGCAACTCGGGCTCGGAAGCCGCCGACACGGCGCTCAAGATCGCCATCGCCTACCACCGCGCCAATGGCGAAGGCAGCCGCACGCGCCTCATCGGCCGTGAGCGCGGCTACCACGGCGTCGGCTTCGGCGGCATTTCGGTCGGCGGCATGGTCGCCAACCGCAAGGTCTATGGGCCGTTGCTCGCGGGCGTCGACCACCTCTCGCACACCTATAACCGCGCCGAACAGAAGTTCACCGTCGGCCAGCCTGAATGGGGCGCGCATCTCGCCGACGAATTGCAGCGTCTCGTCGAACTGCATGACGCCTCCACCATCGCCGCCGTCATCGTCGAGCCCATGTCGGGCTCGACCGGCGTGCTGCCGCCGCCCAGGGGCTATCTCGAGCGCCTGCGCGAGATCTGCACCAAGCACGGCATCCTGCTGATCTTCGACGAGGTCATCACCGGCTATGGCCGTCTCGGCTATGCGACGGCCGCCGAGCGCTTCGGCGTCACGCCCGACATTCTCACGTTTGCCAAGGGCATCACGTCGGGCACAGTGCCGATGGGCGGCGCGGTCGTGCGCAAGCACATCTATGAAGCCTTCCAGACCGGCCCCGATCACATGATCGACCTCTTCCACGGCTATACCTATTCCGGCCATCCGCTGGCCGCCGCCGCCGCGCTCGCCACCCTCGATGTCTATCGCGACGAAAAGCTCTTCGAGCGCGCCCGCGAAATGGAACCGGTCTTCGCCGAAGCCATCATGAGCCTCAAGACCCACCCGCTCATCGCCGACATCCGCTGCATCGGCCTTGCGGGCGGGATCGATCTCGTGCCCATCGACGGCCTGCCGGGCAAGCGCGGTTTCGACGTCATGCGCGCCGCCTTCCACGACCACAACATGATGGTCCGCGTTTCAGGCGACACGATCGCCTTCTCGCCACCGCTCATCGTCAGCAACACGCAGATCGCCGACATCTTCGACCGCTTCACCAAGGCGCTCGATCAGGTCGCCTAAGACCGATAAATTTGTCCTTCCGGTTTTGATTTGAATCGGAAGGACAAATTGTATGTACTCGAACCATGCCTTCTGTACGGAACTTCATTTGCCAGCTAGAGTCTGGCACGGGTCAAAAATTTCAGTCAAAAAGACGACAAATGACGATGAATGCATTCCGCTTCACAATGCGAAGGCATGCCGGCGATGAGCGACACTGAAAGAAAAAACGTAGATGAAATAGGGCTGGATCATGCTTGGAAATGGTTCGAATACCACGCGACCCAACGCATGACGATGATCCGTTTCTATCTCATCGCAGCTGGCGGCATTGCTGCAGGTACTGGCGTCCTTCTTACTACATCACATGAAGATCTTTTGGCCTGCCTTCTTGCAACACTTGGCGGCATGACGTCTCTGGCGTTCAAACGGCTAGACAACCGAGTCTCAGACCTCGTGGAAATCGGAGAGAACGCATTAAAGCCGCTGCAAAAAAATGTGAGTATAGCGCTCGATGCACCATCATTTGAAATATGCCGCCTCGCCGAACATAGACCCGAGGGAAACAATCTCTATTCATATGGATAGAACTTTAGGTTTCTCTTCAATATTCTGGCCATCGGCTTCTACATCGCAGCGTTTGTCGCCTTCGGTAGGTTTGCGCAAAACCACGCGGCGCAAATTTGTAGAATTCTCGCTTGGACGACTTCCTAGACCCCTATCTCTCGACGCGAAGTGTCGCAAAGCCAAAAAGGGCCTGACTGATTTCTCAGTCAGGCCCTTTCCGTTCCTGGACGCTCCCTAAACAGCTCCAGATGGAGGATCTTCCGCCCTCCTTAATTCGCTTTCTTCTGATTATGCTCGCTCACGACCTGCAACGACTGGCGTTCGGCAAAACCATAGATGCCCTTGGACATCAGCGAGGCTTCGGCCTTGCGGCGCGCGGCATAGACTTCGGCACGGATACCATGCACCTCGATATCGTCGGATGCAGCAAGGCCCGCCATTTCGGCAAGGTTGCAGGCAAGGCGCAAGTCGCCCGCCGCGACGAGGTCGGAGGCGCGTCTGGCCAGCGCCTTGGCGCCACCGGCGAGCGAGGCCATTTCCTTTGCGATCGCCGCATCGGAGGCGGGCTTCAGGTTCGCCGGATTGCCGTCGTACCAGCCGCCATAGAGACGCCAGATATTGTGGATGACGAATTCGGGCTCGTCGTAGACGGGCTTCAGATACGGCTTGTCCATCAGGCTCGCGGGCAGCTTGATCGAATGGACGATCTCGTCGAGACGCGCGCCATTGTTCATCATGGCGACCGTCTGCTCGACCAGCGTCTCGAGTGCGGTGGCGATATTGTCGAGCACGGTCGCGATGCGCGCCTTGCCGCCGATGGGCAGACCATGCGCAGGCAGCAGGAGTTCCGGCTCCTTGGCGATCATTTCGCGCAGCGCCTTCGCCCATTCCAGCGGATAGCGCTGCACCTTCTGCGGGTTGCCCGCATTGGGGAAGACCCATGTCACGAAGTCGCCCGAGCAGATCGCCTTGTGTTCCGGTACCCAGGCCCAGAGATGGTCGTCCGTCTCACCGATGGCGTGATGCAGGTCGAAGCGCAGATCGCCGACGCGCAGGTCCATCTGGTCATGGAAAGTCGTGTCGGGATCGATCCAGGGATTCGGGCCGAAACGGCGGTCGCCGCCGCCTCCGGCCTGGCCCATGCGCAGCTCGGTGGCAGGCGCGAACTGGCGCGCGTTGATCGTGAAGTTGTAGCCGTTCGTCGCTTCATAGCGGCGGAAGCGCGGCAGCACGTTTTCATGGCCGACGATGCGCGGACGGCGATGACCCTTTTCGCAGGCCTCGCAGACGAAGTGGTTCGTGCCGCCGACGTGATCGGCATGGCCATGCGTGTAGCAGATGTGATTGACGGGCTCGTCGGTCCATTTGCGAAGGCTGTTCAGCACGCCGCCGCCGAAGGCCTCGAGGCTCGTGTCGAAGAGCACCAGCCCGTCGCCGGTCTTGAAGGTCACGACATGGGAAAAGGCTTCGATGAGCGCGATGCCGTTACCAAGCTCCGACAGTTCCATGGTCGGACGATTGACGAGGCCTGCGCCCTCATAAATGTCATTGTCGATAAAGCGTTCGGACAGCGCCAGAAGATCGGCCAAGAGCGTTCCTCCTCATGAGACCCGTTTGATTGGCGCGGACCCTGTCACAAGCGCGAGCACTCCGTCGAGAAACAAAAATTTTAATTCCGTATCGCGGAATATGAAAATCTCAAGCCTCCTTCGTCAGCCCCAGCCGCTTGCCGATAATGCCGTCGAGCCTGCGCTTCGGCATCAGGGTCGTCACGGCCTTTTCGACGATGCTCGCCGGGTTCATCGAATAGCGGACCTTGGGGTTTTCGATCGTCAGCACCTTGTGGATAAGGCGGCCCAGTTTCTCGGGCGGGAAGCCGTGGCGGCCCTGCTCGACGAAATTCTTCTGGAAGTTCTTGAGGATCGGCAGATAGGGCGAATTGCCAAAGGGCGTGAGGTCGATTTCCTCCGCCTTGTCCCAGATCGCCGTCTTGACCGCGCCGGGACCGATGACGATGACGTCGATGCCGAAGAGCATGAGCTCGCGGCGCAGCGCTTCGGAGAAGCCTTCGATGGCGAATTTCGAGGCCGCATAGGCGCCGATGAAGGGAAAGGCGCGTTTGCCGCCGACTGATGAAATATTGACGATGCGACCGGGATTTCCCCTGAGCGTCGAATCCGCGCCAAGCAAGGGCACGAAGGCCTGCGTCACGAGGAACGGCCCGGTGACATTCACTTCCATCTGCTTGCGGAATTCGTCAGGGTCGAGGTCGATGAGTGGGCCTGAAACGGCAATGCCCGCGTTATTGACGAGGCCGAAGAGCTTTTCGCCATTGAGCGCCGCACGCACTTCTTCGGCGGCGCGCTTGATGGCGGCTTCATCCGTCACGTCGAAAATCAGGGGAACGAAACTCTCGCCGAACTCTGCCTTGAGGCGATCGGCGTCGGCCTGCTTGCGGACGCTGCCGAAAAGGCGGAAGCCTTTTCCGATCAGAACCTTGGTCGCTCCCCAGCCAATGCCGGTGGAAACGCCCGTAATGACGACAGACTTCATGGCAACCTCCCAAAATGACCAATTGGGGTCACTTGGTCATCGGGCGCTTACAAATCAAGGTCGTATCGCAGCCAATCGGTGCGGGTCGCCAACTTGTCGTAGAGCGCCTGGGCGGTCTTGTTGTCCCGCGCCGTCTGCCAATAGATGCGGAGCCAGCCTTCGCGGCGGCCTCGTTCGGCCAGCGCCTCGATGAGCGCCCGGCCTGCGCCCAGCCCGCGGGCATGGTCGCGCACGAAAAGGTCTTCGAGATAACAGACGGGCTTCGGGCTCCAGGTGCCTGCATGCAGCACAGCATGGGTGAAGCCGAGCGCCCGGCCCTCACCGTTGACCGCAATGAGGCCAATCAGCTCGCCCGAGAGTACACGGGCAAAAGTATCGTCGGAGACCTCGAATTCGAGGTCGGTCTTGTAGAAGGAAAGATAGCCCGCCCACATCTCGTCCCATGCCTTGCGGTCGGCAGCGACAATGGGACGAATGGTGAGCGGGCTCTTTGTCATGGACGTCACGCGATCAGGAGATCGTCGCGCCGCCGTCGATGACGATGCTCTGGCCTGTCATGAAGGCGCCGGAGGGACCGGCAAGGAAAACAGCCGCGCCCGCGATTTCGTCCGGCACGCCGATGCGCTTCAGCGGCGCGCTGGCGGTCGAACGCTTGAGAATGTCGGGGTTGTCCCAAAGCGCCTGCGCGAAACGCGTCTTGATGAGGCCCGGCGCGATGCAGTTGGCGCGCACATTGTGCTTGCCGTTTTCCACCGCGAGGTTACGCGCAAGCTGGAAGTCGGCTGCCTTGGAGATGGCATAAGCGCCAAGCTCGGCAGAGCCCTTCAGACCGCCGATCGAGGAGATGATGATGATCGAGCCATCCTTGCGTTCGATCATCTGCGGCAGAACCATGTTGCAGAGCCAGTGGTTCGACTTGACGTTCGACGACATGATCTTGTCGAAGGCATCGTCGGGAATGTCGCGCGAGGAACCGAAGAAAGGGTTCACCGCGGCGTTGCAGACGAGAATGTCGACCTTGCCCCATTTCGCATTCGTCGTGTCGACGAGGCGCTGCAGGTCGGCCTTGTCGGAAATGTTGCAGGGAACGGCAATCGCCGCATCGGCGTGCTTGGCGTTGATCTCGCCAGCGACCTTGTCGCAAGCGTCAGCCTTGCGGCTCGAGACGACGACCTTGGCGCCATGTTCGGCAAGACGATGGACAATGGCCTCGCCGATGCCCTTGGTGGAACCGGTGACAATGGCCACCTTGCCCGTCAGATCGAATAGCGACATGAAATTTCTCCCTGTTTTGGCCGTATTTCGGAATTACGGATTATGTCGATTTCTGTTCGCGTACTCTGCCTAATTTGGTAGTTTTGAAAAAGGGGTACGCGACGTTAAAAGCCTTTCTACACCATAAGGCGTGGTTTTCCAGAGATCAGTGCTTTCTGTGTTGATCACACGCCAATCAAACTCGGGAAATAAAATATGCTGATGAAACGGACCGTTCTGATGGCAGTTTGCGGTGCCTTCGCCCTTGCAGCCTGCCAGACGCAGGATCCTTACACGGGCGAACAGAAGACAAGCAACGCCACCTATGGCGCGGCCATCGGCGCGGTGGCCGGTGCGCTTGGCGGCGCCTTGATCGGCGGCGGCAATGGCGGCGACCGCCGCACCCGCGCGCTGATCGGCGCTGGCGTCGGCGCGCTCGCGGGCGGCGGTATCGGCTATTACATGGACAGCCAGCAAAAAGAGCTGGCGCAGCAGTTGCGCTCCACAGGCGTCAGCGTAACGCGCGTCGGTAACGACATCATCCTCAACATGCCGGGCAATGTGACCTTCGCGACCAACTCTTCCGACATCAATGCGAACTTCTATAACGTGTTGAACTCGGTCGCCATCGTGTTGAAGAAGTACGACAAAACGCTGATCGACGTGACCGGCTACACGGATTCGACCGGCAGTGCGGAATACAACATGGCGCTGTCGCAGAAGCGTGCCAACAGCGTCGCGCAGTACCTCATCAGCCAGGGAACGGACTCGCGCCGCTTCCTCGTCAATGGCGCGGGCGAAAGCAATCCCATCGCGTCGAACAATACCGCCGCGGGCCGCGAACAGAACCGCCGCGTCGAGATCAAGCTGACGCCGCTCACCGCAGGCTGATTTCAGCTTCGGCCCAACAAACAAAAGCCCGGCAGCGATGCCGGGCTTTTTCTTTGTCACACGCCGAACTGCGTCAACGGATTATAGGGCATGTCGGTATTGCCATAGTCGATACCCAAATGCGTCAGCTCGGACGTCACCTGCGAGCGATGATGCGTCGCGTGATTGAAAAGCTGCGCCCACCAGAAGCTTCTGGGCAAGCGGCGACCCGACGGCATGGTGATCACCTCATCGTACCACGCGGGCGTCGCCCCTTCGCAAATCTCGATCATCTTCTCGTCCTGCGCCGCGCGCGCCGCGCGCAGAGGCTGGAACTCCGTTTCGATCCGGCGTTTGGGA
>JAJXZC010000523.1 GCA_021780275.1 Pseudomonadota bacterium | reverse complement strand
AGCAGCAGGGCGACATAGCCGCAAGATGCAGGCTCGTGATCTTGCCCGCGGGAGGTACGCTGATCCGTCAGAACGACACGGGGGGCTCGATGTTCGTGATCCTCGACGGTGCTGCGGACGTAACCGTCAAGGGGATCGATGGGGGCGAGCAGCAGGTCAATGTGCTCGCGCTTGACGACATCGTGGGCGAGATGTCGCTGCTCACCGGCGCGCCGCGCACCGCGACCGTGAAGGCGGTGACGCCCTTGCGCGTTCTGGAAATCACGAAGGAAGCGATCGAGGCTCTGCTGCCAACAGCGCCGGAACTGCTCGGCCAGTTCAGTCAGATTCTCGCCGAACGCCAGATTCAGCTCACCGAAGCGTCGAACAGGACCACCAAGACAAAGGAAGTCGAACAGGATCTCCTGTCCAAGATGCGCGACTTCTTCGTCCGAAGCTTCGGCGTGGGCGACTGAGCTGAAGCCTTAGCGGCCATACAGCATCAGGATTGTGAGCATCGCCGTGTAGGTCAGGCTGTGGACGAGCTGGTCGACGCCGAACAGATGCCAGTAGCGTGCATCCTTCTGCGTCCAGCCGGTGGTCCGCACGATGCGCTCCTTGAGCCAGTCCATGTGGTAATGGATCGCGAATTCGGCGACGACGAGCCCCGTTACAAGCGCGCTCGAAGGACTGAAGAGGAAAATCGCCGGAAGCGACCCCGCCGCATGGAGGCCGGAATGAAGAATTCCGCCCGGATGAGCATAAGTGCCCTTGTTCTTCAGCTGGTAACTCGTCTGAAAAACGAAATCGAAGAGAAAGTGTTTGAATTGAAGCAGGACGAGTCCGCCCAATAGCGTCCAAAGCGGAAAGTCCATTCAAGCACCTTTCGATTTCTGCGTTTCGATGGAGGATCCGCCCGATGCGGCCCATCATTTTTCCGTCGCGATGAACGCCCCATCCCATCCTTCGTGCAGAGGGGTGAGGCGGAACTCTGCAATGCGGCCTTCTAACAGATTATAAACGGTTTCGAGCGCCGCGATCCCCTTGGCGCGGCAGATATTGATGGCGGCCTCCGCGCCGTCCCAGTCGCGGGCTCTGTATTTGGCGAGCATCGCCATATGGTCCGCGACGAGTTCGCCGCGAAGACCGGGGCTGCAACCTAGCGTGTCGATAAGCGTGTAGAGCCGGGACGGCTTCGTGCGACCCTTGACCTGAACGAGGTCGATCTCAAGGAATGCGAAGTCCGGGAAGCGTGCGACGGTCGCCTCGCTGACGATGGTTGTGACGCCGTAGAATTTGGAAAGGCCTTCGAGACGCGAGGACACGTTCACCTCGTCGCCGATGGCCGAATAGTCGAAGCGTTGCGTCGAGCCGAGATTGCCGACGCAGCAAATGCCCGTGTTGAGGCCGATGCCGATCTTGACGTCCTTGAACGGGCGGCCGAGCGCTTGAGCTTCCGCTCTCCAGCGTTCGTTCAGCGGCGTCATTTCCGCGGCGATGGCGCGCGCCGTCTCGCAGGCGTGTCGCGCGTGTTCGGGATCGTCGAGCGGCGCGTTCCAGAAGGCCATGATGGCGTCGCCCATATATTTATCGACCGTGCCTCCGCTGGCGAGAATGAGATCGGTGAGCGGCGTCAGAAGCTCATTGATGAAGCGGGTGAGCTCAGTGGCGGTCAGTCCTTCGGAAATGGTGGTGAAGCTGCGCACGTCGCAGAAGAGAATGGTGAGCTCGCGTTCCTCGCCGCCCAGGACCAGCTTTTCGGGGTGCGCGATGAGTTCCTGCACGACCGTCGGCGAGACATATTGGCCGAAGGCGCGGCGCACTTCGGCGCGCTGCTGTTCGGTGCGTCGATAGAGATAGGCGGTGCCGCCTGCGACGATGAGAAAGAGGCAGAAGGCCGGATAGAGCGGATCGAAAAGAAGGCCGGCCTTCACGAAGGCGAGCCAGCCGCCGACCGGCAATGCAGCGACGATTGCCAGCGAAATGGGGGCTGCGACGATAGCCGAGGTTCTAAGCAGCAGCGTTGCAATGCCGATTGCCAATATTGCGAAGATGGCAAGCTCGATGGGAAGCGCATAGTCGGGACGGGTAAGGAATTTGCCCGTCAGGATATGTTCGAGAATCTGGGCATGGACTTCGACGCCCGGCACGCCCTGGGCGAGCGGTGTGGCGCGAAGGTCGATCAGGCCCGCGGCGCTGGTACCGACCAGGATGATGCGCCCGGAAATTTCATCGGGAGCGACCTCGCCGGAAATCACGCGCCAGGCGGGAATATAGGCCTCCGGATGCGAGGGGCGGTATTTGAGCCAGACCGCGCCATCGGGATCGGTTGGTACCTCGAACTGTCCGATGCGGACATGGTTCAGGCCCGTCGCCTGACCGAAAGCCGTCTCGCCATTGGCGTTCGATGCCTTCAGCACGAAGGTACTGGCTCCTTGCGCGACGCGTAGAGCTTCTGCCGCGAGCGAGGGTATGATTTCGCCGTCTTTCGCGAACATCAGCGGTACGCGGCGAACGACTTCGTCGCGGTCCGGGATCCAGTTGACAGAGCCGAGCCCCTGCGCCACGGCGTCCATTTGCGGCAGATTGTCGACCGCGCCCGTAAAGGTCTGGAGGAAGGGGCGGGGGTCGTCGCCCGCGATGGCGAAGCCCGCCTTCGATTTGAGGCCGGGCGCGCTCTTCGCGTGATTCAGCGTCAATGCAAGCACGGTGGGCGCGCGCGCGATGCTCTGCGTGAAAATGTCGTCGTTGCTCTGCAGCGGTCCTGCAGCGGCGGCCAGCGCATCGGCGGCCCGCTTCGGCAGGCTGGCCGCGATCCGGTCGAGCGAGGTGCGGTCGGGCTCGGCGAACATGACGTCGAATGCGACGGTGGCGGCGCCGTCCTCGGCAAGCTTGTCGCGCAATTTCGCCATGACGGTGCGCGGCCAGGGCCATTGGCCGTAGCGCTTGAGCGATTCCTCGTCGATGTCGACGATCCGGACCGGCAGGCTCGGATCATATTTCGCGGGGGCTATTTTCTGGTAGCTGTCGAAGGCGATGAAGCGCAGCGCCTTCACAGGGAAAGGGTCGCTGATGCGCAGAAAGATTGCGCCGACGATGAATAGGGCAATGGTCGCGATGTAGGCGGAGGGAAGGTTGGCCAGCCAGTTGAGCCCACGCTTCAGCATATCGACGTAACCAGCCATATGGATTCCAACCCCAAAAGATCTTTGGAGCATAGTGGAACAGCGTGTTCCGAGGTAGTGGGGTTTATGCGCCCTCTTGCCCGCTTGCGGACTGACGCCCAGGCACCGCTCAACCCGGTTGCTCGCCCATGAGAAGCCCATGCTGCGCGGCGGTGGTCGCCAGGAGGAATTCGGAGACCGCCTTCACGCGCGCGAAGTTTCGCATTTCCTCATGCACGGCGAGCCAGAAAGTCCGTTCGACGCGGATATGCTCGGGTAGCACGCGCACGAGGCTTTTCTCCTGATCGGCGATGAAGCAGGGCAGCACGCAGAGGCCCGCGCCCGCCTTGGTCGCCTGATATTGACCGACGATGCTTGAACTCCGCAGCGTCGGCGAGAGGGTGCCGGGCAATTCGTTGAGGTAACGCAGCTTCGGCGAATAGATGAGGTCGTCCACATAGGAAACGAGCCTGTGGCCGGCGAGGTCGGACGGTGTGCGGATGGGCGGAACGCCCCGCAGATAACTTTTCGAGGCATAGAGCATCAGCACGTAATTGCTGAGCTTTTGCGCAACGAGGCGGCCTGCGGTGGGGCGGGCGAGAAGGATCGCCATGTCGGCTTCGCGCTTCGACACGCTGAGAAAGCCGCTCGACGCTACGAGGTCTATTTCGAGGTCGGGGTGCTGGCGGCTGAGTTCGACCAGCGCGGGCGCTATGATGAAGGTGCCGAAACCCTCTGTGGCGCTGATGCGAACGGTGCCGCGTGCTGCGCCTCCCGTGCCCTTGATCGCTTCCAGCGCCTGGAGGCTCGCATCTTCCATCTGTTCCGCATGGGCGGCGAGCACCTGGCCCATGGGCGTGAGGCGCAGTCCTTGCGGCACCCGCTCGAAAAGGGCCGTCCCGATTTCGCGCTCGAATCTGTGCAGGCGGCGGCCTAGTGTCGTCGGGTCGATCTTCAGGCGCAGCGCGGCATCGGCCAGTGTCGAGTGGCGCGTCGTTTCGAGGAAAAGCCGCAGATTTTCCCAATCCAGCGGCATGCGATTTTGCAGCTTCATGCTGCACTAATACCAGTTTCCATGCGCTGACGCAGCCGGTAAACAAGGCGCACAGCATCAAAAGTTGGAAGGTCGGAACGAGCCATGGTCAAGGAACTCACACATTTCATTGGTGGCAAGCATGTGAAGGGCACCAGTGGCCGCTTCCTCGATGTGACCAACCCGAACACGGGCGAGATCACGGCCCGCACCCCGCTCGCGACGACCGCCGAGCTGCGCGCCGCCGTCGAAGTCGCGGCGAAGGCTTTCCCCGGCTGGGCGGCAACGAACCCGCAGCGCCGCGCCCGCGTCATGTTCGAATTCAAGCGCCTGCTCGAGGCGAACATGCAGGAGCTGGCCGAGCTTCTCTCCTCCGAGCATGGCAAAGTGATTGCCGACTCCAAGGGCGACATTCAGCGCGGTCTTGAAGTCATCGAATTCGCCTGCGGTATCCCGCATCTCCAGAAGGGCGAATTCACGGAAGGCGCCGGCCCCGGCATCGACATGTATTCGATGCGCCAGCCGCTCGGCGTCGTGGCCGGCATCACGCCCTTCAACTTCCCGGCCATGATCCCGATGTGGATGTTCGGCGTGGCGATCGCCTGCGGCAACACCTTCATCCTGAAGCCCTCCGAGAAGGACCCATCGGTGCCGCTACGCCTTGCGGAACTCCTGCTTGAGGCCGGCGCGCCCGAAGGCGTGCTCAACGTCGTCAACGGCGACAAGGAAGCCGTCGATGCGATCCTCACCGATCCGACCATCCCGGCCATCAGCTTCGTCGGCTCGTCGGCGATCGCGCAGTACATCTATGCGACCGGTGCGGCGCATGGAAAGCGCGTGCAGGCCATGGGCGGCGCGAAGAACCACGCGATCATCATGCCGGACGCCGACATGGATCAGGTCGTCAACGATCTCATCGGCTCGGCCTATGGCTCGGCGGGCGAACGCTGCATGGCGCTGCCGGTTGCGGTCCCGGTCGGCGACGAGACGGCGGAACGCCTCATCGAGAAGCTCGTGCCGCGCGTTCAGGCCCTCAAGATCGGCATCTCGACGGCAGCCGACAGCGACTACGGCCCGCTGGTTAGCCAGGCGCATCTCGACAAGGTGAAGGGCTACATCGACCTCGCCACCAAGGAAGGCGCAAAGCTTCTGGTCGACGGCCGCGGCTTCAAGCTGCAGGGCTACGAGAAGGGCTTCTTCCTCGGCGGAACGCTCTTCGATCATGTGACGCCCGACATGACGACCTACCAGGAAGAAATCTTCGGCCCGGTACTCCAGATCGTGCGCGCAAAGAACTTCGACGAGGCCGCCGAGCTGCCGACGAAGCACCAGTATGGCAATGGCGTCGCGATCTTCACGCGCGACGGTGACGCGGCGCGCACTTTCGCCTCGCGGGTTCAGGTCGGCATGGTCGGCATCAACGTGCCGATCCCCGTGCCGCTCGCCTATCACTCATTCGGCGGCTGGAAGCGTTCGGCCTTCGGCGACACGAACCAGCATGGTACCGAGGGCGTGAAGTTCTGGACCAAGGTGAAGACGGTCACCTCGCGCTGGCCGTCCGGGGTCAAGGAAGGTTCGTCCTTCGTCATTCCAACCATGGGGTGACGATCGCCTGATCGGTTATCTACCCAGGTCTCGCATAAGGGACCGGGCTCACGGCATCTGGACGAGGGGCGGCGCTCATCCTATGGATTGGGCGCCGCGCCCCTTGCAGGCCGGCACAAACGATGATTGAGGGAGTGGCTAGATGTTTGAGCTGACGGAAGACCAGCGCGCATTCCAGGACGTGGCACGTTCGTTTGCAGCGGAAGAACTGGAACCTTACGCAGCGGAATGGGACCGGACCCATTTCTTCCCCGTGGAGACGCTGCGTAAGGCGGCGGCCCTTGGCTTCGCAGGCATCTATGTGAAGGAAGATGTCGGTGGCTCCGCGCTGACGCGCCTCGACGCCGCGCTCATCTTCGAAGCTCTCTCAGGTGGCTGCACCTCGACGGCGGCTTACCTGACGATCCACAACATGGCGTCCTGGATGATCGATACTTTCGGGTCGGAAGAGCTGCGGCAGAAATATCTCCCGCGCCTCACCACAATGGAACTCATCGCGAGCTATTGCCTCACCGAGCCGGGCTCGGGTTCGGACGCGGCCTCGCTTCGCACCCGCGCGGTGCGCGATGGCGACCACTATGTCATCAATGGTTCGAAGGCATTCATCTCGGGTGGCGGCACGTCGGACATCTATGTCGCGATGGTGCGCACCGGCGAGGCGGGCCCGAAGGGTGTTTCCTGCATCGTTGTCGAGAAGGGCACACCGGGCCTCTCCTTCGGCGCGCCCGAAAAGAAGATGGGCTGGAACTCGCAGCCGACCGCGCAGGTGATCTTCGAGGATTGCCGCGTGCCGGTGTCGAACCGCGTCGGCGAAGAGGGCGAAGGCTTCAAGTTCGCGATGATGGGCCTCGATGGTGGCCGTCTCAACATTGCCGCCTGTGCGATCGGCACGGCGCGCGTGGCTTTCGAGCGCGCCAGGGCCTATCTCAACGAGCGTCAGCAATTCGGCAAGCCGCTCGCGACGTTCCAGGCGCTTCAGTTCAAGCTTGCCGACATGGCGACCGAACTTGAGGCGGCGCGGCTCATGCTCTATCAGGCCGCAACCAAGGTGCAGGCTAAGTCGCCCGATGCGACCATGCACGCCGCGATGGCGAAGCGCTTCGTCACCGATGTGAGCTTCCGCGTCGCCAATGAGGCGCTGCAGCTTCACGGCGGCTATGGCTATCTCAACGACTTCCCGCTCGAGCGTCATGTGCGCGATCTGCGCGTGCATCAGATCCTCGAAGGCACGAATGAGATCATGCGCGTCATCATTGCGCGCGAATTGCTGAAGAACTGAACGACATGTCTGAAGAAGCCGAAGTCCTGTTCGCGCGTAATGGCGTCGCGGGTATCATCACGCTCAATCGCCCGAAGGCGCTGAACGCGCTGACGCTCAACATGGTTCGCCTGATCCATCCGCAGCTCAAGGCATGGGCGGCGGATGACAGCGTGAAGCTCGTCATCATCGAGGGCGCGGGAGAGAAGGCTTTCTGCGCGGGCGGCGACATCCGCGCGCTGCATGACTGGGGCAAGGCGGGCGATCCCTCTGCGCTCGCCTTCTGGCGCGAGGAATATCGCCTCAACACCTATATCAAGCGCTATCCCAAGCCCTATGTCGCGCTGATGGACGGCATCAACATGGGTGGCGGTGTCGGCGTTTCGGTCAACGGCTCGCATCGCGTCGCGACGGAGCGGTTGACTTTCGCCATGCCTGAAACGGGCGTCGGCCTTTTCCCGGATGTTGGCGGCACGTACTTCCTGCCGCGCTGCCCCGGCGAGATCGGCATGTTCCTCGGGATTAGCGGCGAACGGCTCAAGGTCGCGGATGCTGTCTATGCGGGCATTGCGGATGTTCACGTTCCGGGCGACAGGCTCGAAGCTCTGAAAGAGCGACTTGCCGGCGGCGAGTCCATCGACGTCGCGTTGCGCGAGCTTTCCGCGCCTGCGGGCGAGGCGCCGCTCGCGCAGCACCGCGCGTCGATCGACAGGCATTTCGCCAAGGGCTCCGTCTCCGGGATCGTTGCCTCGCTGAAGGCGGATGGCGGCGAGTGGGAAGCGAAACTCGCGGCCAATATCGAAGCGAAATCGCCGACGAGCTGCAGCGTCGCCTATCGCCAGATTCGCGAGGGCGCGAAGCTCTCCTTTGAGGAGGCAATGCAGCTCGAATACCGGCTCACCAGCCGCTTCATCAAGGGGCATGATTTCTATGAGGGCGTGCGCGCCATCATCATCGACAAGGATCAGGCGCCGAAATGGAAGCCTGCGAAGCTCGACGATGTGACGAAGGCGGAGATCGACGCCTACTTCGCGCCGCTCGGAGCGGACGAACTGACATTCGACTGAGATATCAGGACGACTGAGAGGAGACAGGGACATGGCGAAGATCGGATTCATCGGCCTCGGCAATATGGGCGGGCCCATGGCGCGCAACCTCGTGAAGGCAGGTCACGCGCTGAAGGTCTTCGACCTCTCGGCACAGGCAGTGGCCGGTCTCGTCGAAGCGGGCGCAAAGAAGGCGGCGACCGCTGGCGACGCTGCCAAGAGCGTCGAGCTCGTCGTCACAATGCTGCCCGCAGGCGAACATGTGCGCGCCGTCTATCTCGGTGAGGGTGGCCTCATCGCCGCCGCTGACAAGGGGACGGTATTCATCGACAGTTCGACTATCGACGTGCCGACCGCGCGCGAGGTCATTGCGGCAGCGGTCGCTGCAGGCATGTCGATGCTCGATGCCCCGGTCTCAGGCGGTGTCGGCGGCGCAGAAGCCGGATCGCTCACCTTCATGGTTGGCGGAGAGGAGGAGGCTTTCGCCAGGGCGTTGCCGATCATCGAAAATATGGGCAAGAACATTTTCCATGCCGGAGACGCGGGCACGGGGCAGGCCGCCAAGGTCTGCAACAACATGATCCTCGGAATTTCGATGATCGCGGTGTCGGAGGCTTTCGCGCTTGGCGAGAAACTCGGCCTCGATGCGCAGAAGCTTTTCGATATTTCCTCGACCGCTTCCGGCCAGTGCTGGTCCATGACATCGTACTGCCCGGTTCCAGGACCCGTGCCGACCTCGCCGGCCAATCGCGATTACAAGCCGGGCTTCACGGCGGGCATGATGCTGAAGGACCTTCGCCTCGCCCAGGACGCTTCCAGAACGGCGCGGGTGCCGACGCCGCTCGGCGCACATGCGGCTCAGGTCTACGCGCTGATGGAAGCTCTGGGGCATGATGCGATAGACTTCTCCGGCGTCATAAAGCTCATCAAGGGCCAGATTTAACCGCGATCTCCGGGAGACGACGAACATGGCTTACGAAACCATCCTCACCGAGACGCGGGGCCGCGTCGCCACCATCACGCTCAACCGGCCGCAAGCGCTCAACGCGCTCAACGCGACGCTGATGAATGAGGTGATTGCGGCGGCCAGGGGCTTCGACGCGGATGCGGGTATCGGCTGCATCGTTATCACCGGTTCGGCCAAGGCCTTCGCCGCCGGCGCGGACATCAAGGAGATGGCCGAGCGCGAAGCGACGGAGATGTATCTCGCCGACTGGTTTGCGCCCTGGGAAGAGCTGACCCGCGTGCGCAAACCGATCATCGCGGCGGTGGCG
>JAJXZC010000826.1 GCA_021780275.1 Pseudomonadota bacterium | reverse complement strand
GCCGCCCCGCGCGATCACCTCCTGCATGTTGGAGATGGTCTTTTCATAAAGGGCATCGACCGGCGCGATGACGATGACGGGCACGTTCTCGTCCACCAGCGCGATGGGACCGTGCTTCAGCTCGCCTGCCGCGTAGCCTTCGGCATGGATGTAGGAAATTTCCTTGAGCTTCAGCGCGCCTTCGAGGGCAATCGGGAAGAAGTGCCCGCGGCCGAGATAGAGCACATCGCGAACTTTCGCGATCTCGGCGGCAAGCGCGTGGATCTCGCCGTCGCGCGACAGCATCTCGGCAACCTGGCGCGGCGTTTCGAGCAGTGTGCGGACGAGGCGCGGTTCGTCGGCCGCGTCCACCGTGCCGCGCGCGAGGCCGGTGCCGATGGCAAGCGCGGCCAGCGCGACGAGCTGGCAGGTGAAGGCCTTGGTCGAAGCAACGCCGATTTCGGGTCCGGCATGGGTCCGCATGATGACGTCGGAATCCCGCGCGATGGAGCTTTCGACCACGTTCACGATCGAAAGGATCGTCTGGCCATGCTCCTTGCAGTAGCGCAGGGCCGCCAGCGTGTCCGCCGTTTCGCCGGACTGCGAGATGAAGATGGCGAGGCCACCCTTGGGCAGTGCCGCCTCGCGGTAGCGGAATTCGGAGGCGATATCGACATCAACCGGGATGCGGGCGAAACGCTCGAACCAGTATTTGGCGACGAGGCCCGCATAGGAAGCCGTCCCGCAGGCGACGATGGTGATGCGCGGCACGGTCGCGAGGTCGATCGGCAGCTTCGGCAGGCGCAGCGTCTCCTCGACGGGATTGACGTAATTCGCGAGCGTGTGGCCGATCACTTCAGGCTGTTCGAAGATTTCCTTCGCCATGAAATGGCGGTGGTTGCCCTTGTCGACCAGCGCGGTCGAAACATCGGTGATGCGGACGGGACGCTCGACGATATGGCCGGCGGCATCGTGGAAGATGGCCCCTTCGCGGGTCAGTTCCACCCAGTCGCCCTCTTCGAGGAAGGAGACGCGGTTCGTCATCGGCGCGAGCGCGAAGGCGTCGGAGCCGAGATACATGGCGCGATCGCCATGGCCGACGGCGAGCGGACTGCCGCGCCGGGCGCCGATGATGAGGTCTTCCTCGCCCTTGAAAATGATACCCAGCGCGAAGGCGCCTTCGAGTTCCTTCAGCGCGGAAGCGGCGGCTTCGCGGGGCGCGAGGCCCTTGTCGAGGTAATGCGTCACGAGATGGGCGACGACTTCGGAGTCGGTCTCGGTCTGGAACTTCGCGCCGCCTGCGGTCAGCCGGTCGCGCAGGTCGCGGAAGTTCTCGATGATGCCGTTATGCACGATGGCGACGCGCTCGGTTGCATGCGGATGCGCATTGCGTTCCGTCGGCGCGCCATGCGTCGCCCAGCGCGTGTGGCCGATGCCGATGGTGCCTGCGAGCGGGTGGCTGTCGAGCGCCTTTTCGAGGTTGAAGAGCTTGCCCTCGGCGCGACGGCGAACGATATCGCCATGGTCGAGCGTGGCGACGCCTGCGGAGTCGTAGCCGCGATATTCGAGGCGCTTCAGCGCTTCGAGGATGATGGGGGCCGCGGGCTTACCGCCGATGACGCCGACAATGCCGCACATTATTCGCCTGCCTTCTTCATACCCGCGTGTTTGGCGCGGAAGGCTGCCGCCCAGCCCGGTTTTTCGAAATGCTTCGAGCGTTCGACAGCGAGCGCGTCGGCGGGCACATCCTTGGTGATGACGCTGCCGGAGCCCGTATAGGCGCCGTCGCCGATCTTCACCGGCGCGACAAGCGACGAATTTGATCCGATAAAGGCGCCTGCGCCGATATCGGTGTGGTGCTTGTTGAAGCCGTCATAATTGCAGGTGATGGTCCCCGCGCCGATATTGGCCTTCGCCCCCACGCGGGCGTCGCCAATATAGGAGAGGTGGTTCACCTTCGCGCCCGCCTCGATCTTTGCCTTCTTCGTCTCGACGAAATTGCCGATATGTACGTCGCGGCCGATCTCGGAGCCCGGACGGATGCGGGCGAAAGGCCCGATCTGCGCGCCCTCCTCAATCCTGCCGCCCTCGATATGACAGAAGGGTTTGATGGTGACGTTGCTTGCGACCTTGACGCCGGGACCAAACACGACATTCTGGCCCACTGTCACATCCTGTCCGAACACGGTGTCGGCGGAGAGATAGACGGTTTCGGGATCGGCAAGCGTCACGCCGCCGTCCATCGCCTGCTTGCGGAGGCGTCGCTGCATTTCAGCTTCGACGGCGGCAAGGTCGGCTCGGCTGTTCACGCCCTGAATGTCTTCTTCCGGCGCGCGGATGACGGCGCAGCCGAGACCTTCGCCGCGCGCCAGTTCCACGACGTCGGTGAGGTAATATTCGCCGCTCGCATTCTCGTTGGTCATGCGCGACAGAAGGCGGAAAAGATGCTCCGCGCGAACGGCCATTGCGCCGCCGTTGCACAGCGTGATGGCGAGTTCTTCCGGGCTTGCGTCCTTGCGCTCGACGATGCGGGCGAGCGAGCCATCCGCATTGAGGACCAGGCGGCCATAGGCGGCCGGGTCGCGCGCTTCGAAGCCCAGCACAATGACGGGCGTTTCAGCCCGGCAGGCGGCGATCATGTCGGCAAGCGTTTCGCTCCGGACCAGCGGCGTATCTCCGAAGATGACCAGCACGACGCCCTCGCCCGAAGGCACGAGCGTTTCGGCGGCGCGAACGGCGTGGCCGGTTCCAAGCGGCTTGTCCTGAACGGCGATGTCGAGATTGGTTGCGGTTGCTTTCGCGTATTTCGCCACCTCATCCATGCCCGGTGCGAGAACCAGCGCCACGCGCATATTGTCGAGGCTCTCCACCGTGGCCAGCACATGGCCGAGCATGGGGCGACCGGCGATCTGGTGGAGCGCCTTGGGGGTGCTCGACTTCATCCGCGTGCTTCGGCCCGCGGCTAGAATGACGGTGGTAACGGTGGCGTTGGACATGGGGCTCTTCGGCAAAATGTTCAGTCTCTGACCCGATAGACGGACCACGCCCCCGATCCTCTATCCGACGGCGTGAAAACTGGCATACGCCATATTTCGCCGGGAAATAAATTTATATTTCCGTATGTTGCGCCGCTTTAATGCAGCGCGCGGGCCCGCCGTTTCGGGCGTCCGCGTCGTGCCGTCAGCGGGCGCGCTTGTAGACCGGCCGGGCCGTTCGTGCGGCGGGAACGCGCTTCGTTGAGGACTTGGCGACCGGGCGATTCGAGACCGGCCTGGGCTTTGCCCTGCCCTTGGTCATGCCCTCAACCGCGCTCAGGAGCCGGTTTACGCGGGCTTCGCTTTCCATTCTGGCCAGCCGTTGAGCTGCATTGGTGTTCCTGATCTGAAGTCCGAGCAGCAGGATCAAGAGCACGACCGAGCCGAACATGAGAAAGATGCTCTCGGTGGAGAGGCTTTCCAGATAGGCGGAGACAGACATTTTTTCCCCCAGAAACCCGTATTTGGCGTTGGTTTCCGCCCTTTGCATGTTTCGGGCCTCGCTTCGGACCGTTGCGTCGGCGCGGAATCTGCTGGGGATGATTTGACCGCCACGGGCTCCGATGATTATCCATAAGGCAAATGCCCAAAATGACGGCAGTTGGCCTGTGGGCGTCGGGCTTGCGGATCAGGCAAAAGACTGGCTACCTTGCGCCCCGCAAAGCACCCCAGTTACCAATCGGGCAAAAATGAGCGCTATCGAAAGTCTGATCGAAGGCTACCGCGCCTTTCGCTCCGGAACCTATCGGCAAAACGAAGAGCGCTACCGGGCGCTCGCATCCAGAACGCAGAAGCCGAAGGCCCTGATCATCGCCTGCTGCGACAGCCGCGCCGACCCGGCGATGGTCTTCTCCGCCGATCCCGGCGAGCTTTTCGTGGTTCGCAACGTGGCCAATCTCGTCCCGCCCTACGAGCCCGACACGCATTATCACGGCACCAGCGCCGCGATCGAATTCGGCGTGACCGGCCTCGACATCTCCGATGTCATCGTCATGGGCCATGCCCGTTGCGGCGGCATTGAAGCGCTATACGAAAGCGAACACGGCAACCCGCCCAAGGGCGAGTTCGTGTCGGGCTGGATGTCGCTGGTGCAGGGCGTGGCCGACGGCGTGCGCAAGACGCATGCGCATCTCGACCGCGATGCCGTGTTGCGCCAGATGGAGCAGCGCGCGGTCCTGAGCTCGCTCGAAATGCTGCGCACCTTCCCGTTCATCCGCGAGCGTGAAGCGGATGGCCGTGTGCGTCTCCATGGCTGGTTCTACGGCATCGGAAGCGGCGTACTGTCCGTCTACGACAAGACGCAGGACCGCTTCATCGACGTGGCCGAAAAGGCCTGACGGCCGGGGCCTGAAGGATCAGGCCACCTGCCGCCAGTAATAGAACAGCGCCACCGACAGAATCAGATGGACGACGCCCGGCGCATAAGCGCCCGCCCCAACTCGCGCGCCCTGATAGAACAGATTGACGACGGCAAGCACGTTGTAGATGAGCAGCGCACCGAGCACGGGCCGCAGCGCCGCAGGCTCCGTCACATTGCGGCCAAGCCAGGCGAGCGCACCGAGCGAAAGGAGCGCGGTGCCGGCAAGCCTCGCCGTCGTGATGCCATCGACGCCGGGAACGACGCCCGGTAGCGTCCGCTCGATGAAGCGGCCCGGCGCTGTGACCAGGAACAGGCCGACTGCGGCTTCCAGGATGGCGCAGACGATCAGCAGAATCTTCGGACTCTCAGGCATGTTCTCCCCCCAACTTAATGCGACGCATTATATGGGCGATTCTGAGCTATTGCGCCATCAGATATCGCGATAGGGGGCAGGCGAGGCTTCGGTATGCTGTGGCAGGCCATCGTCTATCCTGACCCAGTCGAGCTTTTCCGAAACCCAGATATGTCGTTCGGGCCGAATTGCGTTGGGATCGTCCAGCGTTGCGATCGGAATGGCGATGCGGTTCGGCGCGTCTACCGGCTCAATGAACAGCCGCGTTCCGCAGATGCTGCAGAAGTGCCTCCAGAGTCGTGCCGATGAACGGAACCGCGAGGTCGCGCCGATCACGGCGAGCGACGTCTTGGGAAACGAGGCCTGGGCCAAAAATGGGGCGCCCATCGCTTTTTGGCAGGTGCGGCAGTGACAGATGCGAGCACCGATCGTCGGGACGGAGAAGCTATAGCGAACGGCGCCGCAAAGGCATCCGCCGTCGTAGGGTGGCTCTCTGGTCTTGTCGGGCTCGCCCATCTGTTTCGCTCCCGCAGGAAAGTCTACCCATCGCTTACCGTGCCACACCTGGCTTCATCCCGGGAGCGGGTAACTGAGGATGCGCGCGATGGTGCAATGCGGGCGGCGGCTATCGTCTGGAGAAACAGGGATGGTGGGTCCGCTGGGACTCGAACCCAGGACAACTCGATTAAAAGTCGAGTGCTCTACCAGCTGAGCTACGGACCCCTCGAAAGTGTGGCGGAAACTAACGGCGCCGCCCCTCCGGGTCAACCTCCCCGCGTTGCCTATGCGAATATCTCAGGAACCTGCGGAAAACGGCGCGATGTCGCCCCCGGCCTGCTCCGCCTTGAAACGGGCGACGAAGTCATCGAGTCGGCCTTCGGCAATCGCGGCGCGCAGCCCCGCCATCAGTTCCTGGTAATAGGCGATGTTGATCCAGCTCACCAGCATGGAGCCCAGTATCTCGCCCGACTTGATCAGGTGATGAAGATAGGCGCGGCTATAGTCGCGCGCGGCGGGGCATGAACTCTCCGCGTCGAGCGGACGCGGGTCTTTCGCGTGGCGCGCATTGCGGAGATTGACGCGGCCGCGCCGCGTGAAGGCGAGGCCGTGACGGCCATTGCGTGTCGGCATGACGCAATCGAACATGTCGATGCCGCGACGAACGCCTTCGACGAGATCATCGGGCGTACCGACACCCATCAGATAGCGCGGGCGGTCCTTCGGCAGCAACGGCACAGTGAAGTCGAGCACGCGCAGCATTTCCGGCTGTCCCTCGCCGACGGCGAGGCCGCCGATCGCATAGCCGTCGAAACCTATGTCGACGAGGCCCGCAGCCGAGCGCGCGCGGAGCTCGGTATAGGTGCTGCCCTGCACGATGCCGAAAAGGGCCTGCCCCTCCTGCCGATGCGGCTGCGCCTCGAAAGCGGCCTTCGAGCGCTTCGCCCAACGCAGCGAAAGCTCCATCGACACGCGGGCCTGCTCCTCCGTCGCGGGGAACGGCGTGCATTCGTCGAGCTGCATCTGAATGTCGGAGCCGAGCAGGCACTGTATCTCGATCGAGCGTTCCGGCGTCAGCAGATGGCGCGATCCGTCGAGATGTGACGCGAAGGTGACACCTTCCTCCGTCATCTTGCGAAGGCCCGTCAGCGACATGACCTGAAAGCCGCCGCTGTCGGTCAGGATCGGATGCGGCCAGTTGGCGAATTTATGCAAGCCGCCCAAGGCATGCACCTCCTCCGCACCCGGACGAAGCATCAGATGGTAGGTGTTGCCGAGGATGATGTCGGCGCCCGCTTCGCGCACCTGATCCATATAGAGCGCCTTCACGGTCGCGGCAGTGCCGACAGGCATGAAGGCCGGCGTGCGGATTTCGCCGCGCGGCGTATGGATCACGCCGGTGCGCGCCGCACCGTCGGTCGCTTTCAGCTCATGGCGAAAGAGGCTCATGCCGCATCTCCGCGATAGATCAGGCAGGCGTCGCCATAGGAGTAGAAACGATAATGCTCGGCGATGGCATGGGCGTAGGCGTGCTTCATCTCGTCGAGACCGCGGAGCGCGGACACGAGCATGAAAAGCGTCGAACGCGGCAGGTGAAAATTCGTCATCAGCATGTCCACGGCACGGAAGCGATAGCCCGGCGTAATGAAGATATCCGTTTCGCCCCTGAAGGGCGCGACGCGGCCATCGGGTGCAGCCGCGGATTCGAGAAGGCGAAGCGAGGTCGTACCGACAGGAACGATGCGCCCGCCCCGTGCGCGGGCCGCGTTGATCGCCTCGGCCTCCGCTTCGGTGATCTCGCCCCATTCGGCGTGCATCTTATGGGCTTCCGTCGTCTCCGCCGCAACGGGAAGAAACGTGCCTGCGCCGACATGAAGCGTCAGCCGCACGGTCGAAATGCCCTTCGCCTCGATGGCCGAGAGCAGTTCCGGGGTGAAGTGAAGCCCCGCCGTGGGCGCGGCAACCGCGCCCGGCTCGCGGGCGTAAAGCGTCTGGTAGTCCGTAAGGTCGGCCTCGTCGGTGCCGCGCTTGCGCTCGATATAGGGCGGCAGCGGCATTTCGCCGGCCATGAGGATCGCGGCGTCGAGCGCCGGGCCTTCTTCCGAAAAGCGGAACAGCACTTCGCCGCCCTCGCCTTTCCTCTCGACTTCCGCCGACAGGCCCGAAGCGAAATCGACGCGTTCGCCTTCCTTGAGGCGCTTGGCGGGCCGGACAAAGGCGAGCCAGCGGCCCGCATCTTCGCGCTTGTGCAGCAGCGCTTCGATCCTGGCCTCCGCATCCCCACGGCGACGAATGCCGAAAAGGCGCGCGGGGATCACCCGCGTGTCATTGAAGACAAGGAGATCGCCTTCGCGCAGATGCGACGGCAGATCGCGCACGCCCTCGTCGGACAGATGCCTTGGCGCAGGGCCGACGACGAGCATGCGGGCGCTGTCGCGCGGCCTTGCGGGCCGGAGCGCGATCAGCTCCTCGGGTAGCTCGAAATCGAATTCGTCGACGCGCATGAAACTTTGTCGCCCTGCCATTAATAGTCATGCCCCGCTTGCGGGCGGGGCATGACGGAGAGTTACCGGAGCGCAGCTTTTATGATCAAGCCGCGTCTGCCGCGACCTGCATCTTCACGATGCGGTCGGGATCGCGCACGGGCTCGCCGCGCTTGATCTTGTCCACGAATTCCATGCCGGACGTGACCTTGCCCCAGACCGTGTACTGCTTGTCGAGGAAGCGGGCGTCGTCGAAGCAGATGAAGAACTGGCTGTCGCCGCTGTTCGGGTCCTGCGCGCGGGCCATGGAGCAGACGCCGCGAACATGGGGCTCAGCCGAGAACTCGGCCGGAAGCTTCTTGCCCGAGCCGCCGGCGCCGGTGCCCGTCGGATCGCCGCCTTGCGCCATGAAGCCGTCGATGACGCGATGGAAGGCAACGCCGTTGTAGAACCCCTCGCGCGTGAGTTCCTTGATGCGCGCGACATGCTTCGGCGCAAGGTCGGGGCGCAGTTCAATGACGACGCGTCCGTCCTTCAGGTCGAGATAAAGGGTATTTTCGAGATCGGTGCTCATATGGCTACCTCAATTCACTTTTTGACGTCTGCGGCGACCTGCATCCGGATGATCTTGTCCGGATTGCTCGGGGGCTCGCCGCGCTTGATGTAATCAACATTCTCCATACCTTCGACGACGCGACCGAAAAGCGTGTACTGGCCGTCGAGAAAGCTGGCTTCGTCGAAGCAGATGAAGAACTGGCTGTTGCCGCTGTCGGGGTCCTGCGAACGCGCCATGCCAAGAGCGCCGCGCGTGAAGGATTCCGACTGGCTGAATTCGGCGGGCACATCGGGGAGCTTCGAGCCGCCCATGCCGGTGCCCGTGGGGTCGCCCGTCTGGGCCATGAAGCCGTCGATGACGCGGTGGAAGGTGAGCCCGTTATAGAAGCCCTGGCGCGTCAGCGTCTTGATACGTTCGACCGTCTTCGGCGCGACGTTCGGCAGGAGTTCGATCACGACGCGGCCATCTTTCAGATCCAGATAGATGGTGTTTTCCAGATCGAGCTTCTTGTCGGCGGCGAAAGCCAGTTGTGTCGTCGCGAAGAGCGCGACCAATGCTAACGCCAGACTTCTCAGACGACGCATATTCATCTCCCTGCTGTTCCTGTTGTTCCTGACCGGTCGGCAGAGCGACCCTGCGCTTATCTACTTCTTTCGGCTGACGCTCGCGAGGCGGGCCAGCACCTTCTTTTCGACACGCTTCGGCACGAAGGGCGAAATGTCCCCGCCCATGCCCGCAATCTGGCGCACCAGCGTCGAGGAAATGAACTGCGTTTCCGGCGAGGCCGTGAGGAACACGGTCTCGACCTTCGGGTTCATGACGCGGTTCATGCCGACCATCTGGACTTCATACTCATAGTCCACCGCGCCCCGCAGGCCGCGGATGATGACATTCGCCCCATGCGCGTCCGCCGCATCGACGACCAGCCCGGAAAAGGACGCCGTGCTGATCTTCGAGCCGAGCTTCCGCGCGACGGGCCCGGCCTCCGCCTCGATGAGCGCAGCGCGCTCCTCAAAGGTCAGCATCGGGGTCTTGGTCGCGTTGATGCCGATTGCCACCACCAGATGATCCACCAGTGTCAGCGCGCGGCGAATGATGTCGATATGGCCATTCGTCATCGGATCGAACGTGCCTGGATAAATGCCGATGCGTTTTTTCGTCGCCGCCATTCGCCTATTCCTCGTCCGAACCGGTTTCGCCCGCCTCGTCGACCCGCTCGACCGAGACGACCCGCTCATCCGCATTGGTGCGGA
>JAJXZC010000051.1 GCA_021780275.1 Pseudomonadota bacterium | reverse complement strand
GAAAGACGAAGAGCAGAACCTGTGCGTTCTCGACCGAGATGTGGAATTTCTCGATCAGGTAGAATGTGTAGTAGCTGGTGAAGCCAGCGAGATAGAAATATTTCGAGAAGATCAGCGCCAGCAATATGCCGATGGCAGTTCGCATGCGGCGCGGCGTGATCGCTGCGCCATGCGCGGTGGCTTGCGCGCGGGTCTGGGGCGCGGGCGCCGCATTTCGCTTGTACCAGACGCCGATATTCCAGAGCAGCGCAATGCCGATCATCGCCGCGATGGAGAACCATGCGACGCTCGCCTGACCCTTCTGAATGACGATGAAGGCGGCGAGCAGAGGACCGATGGCCGAGCCCGCGTTCCCGCCGACCTGAAAAAGTGATTGCGCGAGTCCATGCCGCCCGCCGGACGCCATGCGCGAAACGCGGGAGGATTCGGGGTGGAAGATAGACGAGCCCGTGCCGACAAGGGCGGCCGCGACAAGCAGGATGAGGAAGGAGCTTGCAACCGAGAGAAGCAGAAGGCCTGCCAGCGTGAAGCCCATGCCGATGGCGAGCGACCAGGGGCTCGATCTCTTGTCGGTATAGAGGCCGACGACCGGCTGCAACAGCGATGCGGTCATCTGGTAGGTGAGGGTGATGAGGCCCACCTGCCCGAAGTCGAGGCCATAATTCTCCTTCAACATCGGATAGATCGCCGGCAACAGCGACTGCAGCATGTCGTTGATGAGATGACAGAGGCTGATCGCGGCGAGCACGACGAAGGCAGTGTCCTTCACGGCCGGGCTGGGAGCCTTCGCAACGCTGTCACTCACGATCGTCTCCCATGTGCCTGAAGGCGGACCGGGCCAGACGGCACCGGTCCGCGCCATCGATCAACTGAAAGCCTGTATCCCCGTGATCTCGCGGCCGAGGATCAGCGCATGAACGTCATGCGTGCCTTCATAAGTATTCACCGCCTCAAGATTCATCGCGTGGCGGATGACGTGATATTCGTCCGACACGCCGTTGCCGCCATGCATGTCACGGGCCATGCGAGCGATGTCGAGTGCCTTGCCGCAATTGTTGCGCTTCATCAGCGAGATCGCGGCGGGAGCCGCCTTGCCTTCGTCGAAGAGGCGGCCGAGCTGCAGGCAGCCCTGAAGGCCGAGCGTGATCTCGGTCTGCATGTCGGCGAGCTTCTTCTGGATGAGCTGGTTCGCGGCGAGCGGGCGGCCGAACTGCTTGCGGTCGAGTGTGTATTGCCGCGCCGCATGCCAGCAGAATTCAGCCGCGCCCATGGCGCCCCAGGCGATGCCATAGCGGGCGCGGTTGAGGCAGCCGAAGGGGCCGGCGAGGCCGCGTACATTCGGCAGCAGGTTCTCATCCGGCACGAAAACATCCTGCAGCGAGATTTCGCCGGTGATGGAGGCGCGAAGCGAGAACTTGCCTTCGATCTTTGGCGTCGAGAAGCCCTTGAAGGTGCGTTCGACGACGAAGCCGCGGATGACGTCATCATCCGTCTTCGCCCAGACGACGGCGAGATCGGAGATCGGCGCATTGGTGATCCACATCTTCGCGCCGTTGAGAATGTAGCCGCCATCGACCTTCTTCGCGCGGGTCTTCATCGACCCCGGATCGGAGCCGTGATCGGGCTCGGTCAGGCCGAAGCAGCCGACCCATTCGCCGGTGGCGAGCTTGGGCAGATATTTCTCGCGCTGGGCCTCCGAGCCATAGGCATAGATCGGATGCATGACGAGCGAGGACTGAACGCTCATCGCCGAGCGGTAGCCGCTATCCACGCGCTCGACTTC
This sequence comes from Pseudomonadota bacterium, assembly GCA_021780275.1. Next base: position 7,751 of record JAJXZC010000051.1, on the reverse strand, counting down.
GCGCGCGGCGAGGCCGTAGCAGACATAGGAGAGGCCGGCGCAGCCATATTTTTCGGGCAGCGTCGGACCCAGAAGGCCCTGAGCGCCCATCTCGTTCATGATCTCGCGATGGAAGATTTCGTGGCGGTTGGCCTCTTTCACGCGGGTGAAGAGCTTTTCCTGCGCATAGGCCCGCGCGCTGTCGCGCACCAGCCGCTCTTCTTCGGTGAGCTGCTCGTCGAGGAGGAGCGGGTCCTCCCAGTTGAAGGGCGGAAGCGGCGGATTGGCCTTCACGGCTTCTGACATCGGCTTGACCTCGCGGAAATAAGCGTTTGGCCGGTCATATAGCAGGGCGAAGGGGGATGCGCGACTCCCCTTCCGCGCAAGGCGTCAGCGATTTTCGGAGGCGATATAGGCGGCGAGATGCTCGGCCAGATGGTCGAACATCAGCCGCATGCGGCGGCTGGTCTTGAGGTCTTCGTGCATGGCGACCCAGACGTCCAGCTGGAAGCCGATGAGGCCGGGAAGGATGGGGACGAGCCCATCGCGTTTGGCCAGCGCGATCTGGCAGAAGCCAAGGCCGAAACCCGCCCGCTGGGCTGCATATTGCGCGACGTCGCTGTCGCAGCGAAAGGCGAAGAGGTCTCGGGAAATCGGCATGCCGAGGCCTTCCAGGCGGCGCACCGAGGGCTCGCGGTCGAAGCCGATGATCGGGTGGGAGGTGATCTCGTCGACGCTCCTGGGCGCCCCGTGCTTTTCGATGTAGCTCGGATGGGCATGGAGCCCGAGATGGATGGTGCCGATCTTCTTTGCCACGAGGGCGGCCTGTGTGGGCCTGACCATGCGGATGGCGATGTCGGCATCGCGCCGCAGCAGGTCCTCGGTGCGGTTCGACAACAACAACTCGACTGCGATGCGCGGATGCTGCTCATGGAAGGCGGCGAGGATCGGCGGCAGAACTTCGGTGCCGATGATCTCGCTGGCGGTAATGCGGACCGTGCCTCGGTCTTCTTCGGCCTCGCCGGAGGCTGCGCGTTGCAGGGCCTCGGCGGCGGCGGCCATGGCCTCCGCATGGGGGACGAGCGCGAGCGCTCCTTCGGTGGCGTTAAGGCCCGTCTGGGAGCGTGTGAAGAGGGCGATACCCAGTGACTGTTCCAGCGCGTCGATATGGCGGCCGACGGTCGGCTGCGTGATGGCGAGCGCCCTTGCGGCGCCGGAGAGGCTGCCCTCCCGGACCACGGCGAGAAAGGAGCGGTAAAGCTCCCAGCCTGGCGGCGTGTTGGTCATGCAAAAACGTATATCAATCCGCCGGTAATAGGCAATTCATATTCGTATTTGAATGGATCATGTTTCAGGGGTCAACAGGAACTCACGAGGACGGAACATGACCCGCACGGCTCTCATCATCGGCGCTACAGGCGGAATCGGCAGCGAGATGGCCTTGGCGCTCAAGGCGCGCGGCTGGAACGTCCGGGCACTCAATCGCAATCCGGAAAAGGCCGCGCGGGACTTTGCGCGGCTTGGGAGCCTCGAATGGGTGAAGGGCGACGCGATGAATGCCTCGGACGTCATCGCCGCGTCGGAAGGGGTCAGCCTGGTCGTTCATGCCGCGAACCCACCCGGCTACAAGAACTGGAAGGGCACGGCGCTGCCCATGCTCGAAAGCTCGATCGCGGCTGCAAAGGCCGCAGGTGCGCGCCTCGTCTTTCCGGGCACGGTCTATAATTTCGGGCCGGATGCCTTTCCGCTCCTCAGTGAGACCTCGCCGCAGAATCCGAAGACGCGCAAGGGTGCGATCCGCGTCGCGATGGAGATGCGGCTGCGCCGGGCCTCGAAAGAAGGCGTGCCGGTGCTGATCGTCCGTGCGGGCGATTTCTTCGGGCCGCATGGCGGCAACAACTGGTTCGGTCAGGGGCTGGTGAAGATTGGAAAGCCCCTGCGGTCAGTCACATATCCGGGCAAGCGCGACGTTGGCCATGCCTGGGCCTATCTGCCCGATCTGGCGGAGTCGATGGTCCGTCTCGTCGAGCGGGAAAAGGATCTCGCCGATTTCGATGTCTTTCACTTCGGTGGCCATTGGTTCGAGAAGGGCGTCGAGATCGCCGATGCGACGCGCAAGGCGGCGGGCGTCCCCGATGCGCCGATCCGCCGCTTTCCCTGGTTCGCCGTCTATCTCGCTTCGCCTTTCGTCGAGACCTTCCGCGAGATGATCGAGATGCGTTACCTCTGGAAACGCCCGGTCCGTCTCGACAACGGAAAGCTCGTCGCCTTTCTCGGCGTGGAGCCGCATACGCCGACCGATGTCGCGCTGCGCGTCGCGCTCAAAGGTCTCGGTTGCCTCGACACGACATTGTTCAAGCCCGGCGCAATCGGCGCCGAAAGGAGGGTGTGATGTGCATGCCTGAAGAAATCAGGGCGCGGGCCCAGCGGATCGTGCTGTCGCTTGGTGGCGCCTTCGCCGGGACGCTTGTGTGGATGCTCTCGGCGTTTGTGCTGGGGCACTGAAAAACGTTGGCACCCGGGGGTGAACCCGGGGTGCCAATATGCGTTGGCGGAGAGTGCCTACTCCGCAGCCGCCTGCAGACCGGCGAGTGCTTCGCGCGGCATGCGCTCGGCGAATTCGCGGCAAGCCTGAAGATATTCGGCCTTGAGGCGGGCGATGAGCTCACCTACGGGCGGCGCGTCCTTGATCTGGCCGATGCCCTGACCCGAACCCCAGATATCCTTCCAGGCCTTGGCCTTGGTGTTGCCGCCGGAGCCGAAATTCATCTTCGACTTGTCGGCTTCGGGCAGATTGTATGGATCGAGACCGGCAGCGGCGATGGACGGCGCAAGGTAATTGCCGTGAACGCCGGTGAAGAGGTTCGAATAGACGATATCCCCGGCGGCGTAGTCGATCAGCGCCTGCTTGTAGGCGGCTTCGGCGTTGGCTTCGGCCGTGGCGACGAAGCGCGTGCCGATATAGGCGAGGTCGGCGCCCATGGCGAGCGCGCCCGCGATTCCGTAGCCGTCTGCGATCGACCCGGAGAGCAGAACAGTGCCCTTGAACCACTGCTTCACTTCGCGCACCAGCGCGAAGGGTGAATGCGTGCCGGCGTGTCCGCCCGCGCCCGCGCAGACGAGGATGAGGCCGTCGACGCCCTGTTCCGCCGCCTTCTTCGCGTGCTTCACGTTGATGACGTCATGGAAGACGACGCCGCCATAGGAATGCGCCGCGTCGACAACTTCCGCAGGCGGACGAAGGCTCGTGATGATGATCGGCACTTCGAGCTTCGTGCAGACCTCGATGTCATGGGAGAGGCGATCGTTCGACGAGTGGCATATCTGGTTGACGGCGAAGGGTGCGACCTTCTTTTCGGGGTGCTTCGCCTGATATTCGGCGAGCTCGTCCTTGATCCGCTTGATCCATTCTTCCAGCACATGCGCGGGCCGCGCATTGAGCGCCGGGAAGGAGCCGACGATGCCGGCCTTGCACTGCTCGATGACGAGTTCGGGGCCCGAGACGATGAAGAGCGGCGAACCGACAACGGGCAGTTCGAGCCGGTTCTTGAGGTTATTAGTCAAAGCCATGAGCGTTTCCTGACCGGGTGTTGTGAAGCGTTGACGAAACTATGGTCCGGCGGCGGGGTCTTGTCTGCGCACAAATCCACACAGGCCTGTGCGCAGATGATCAGCGTCCCGCGAGGCGGGCGCGATCGGCCTTTGCCCTTGCGGCAATGAAGTCCATTGCGGCGCGGACCGGCGGCGTGTCCTTGAGATCGGGATGCGTCAGCAGCCAGATATCGGTGGCGCTATAAAGCTTTTCAGGCGAGATGCGCAGGAGTTGCGGATAGGCGTCACCGGTGAGGCAGGTCAGCGCCGAAATGCCGACGCCCGCGAGGACCGCATAGGCAGTGTCGATCTGCGAGGAGAAGCGCAGATGCGTGGCCGCGTTGCGGGTGACATGCGCGCTCCAGCGGGCGAGTTCCTGATTGGCGCTCGATCCGGCGAAACCAAGAATCGAATGCTCCGCCCATTCCTCGCGCTTCGTCGGCAGGCCGTGTTCCGCGGCGTAACTCTTCGACGCATAGAAGGCGACACCGAGACGGCCGATCTTGCGGCCGACGAGGTTTTCTTCGCCGGGGCCATAAAGCCGAATGACGATGTCGGCTTCGCGGCGGCGGACGCTGGCAGGCCAGGACTCGGTGACGAAGTCGAGTTCAATGCCGGGATATTGTTCATGGAAGCCCGGCAGATGGGGCATGAGCCAATGGGCGGTGATGCCCGGCGCCGTGGACACGCGAACGGTGCCGCGCGGCTCGCCATCATCGGCGGTGGCGGCGCGGATCGCGCGCTCGGCAGCCATGGCCATGGGTTCGACCTCGGCCTTGAGGCGCTCGCCCGCGGCGGTGAGCGCGTATCCGGCAGGCTCGCGAATGAAGAGCTTCGTGCCGAGCGCCTTTTCAAGCGCCGCGACGTGGCGGCCAACTGTTGCGTGGCTCAAGCTCAGTCTGCGGCCCGCCGCGGAAAGGCTCTGGGCTTCAGCGACCGCAAGAAATATGCGGTAAGCGTCCCAGCCCGCGCCCGGCGTTTCATCGCTGTTCATTGCCGAACACCCCTATGCCAATTTCTGCCGAAAGATGCGCCCTGCGTCCGGCGATTTCAAGTCGAAGCAGCGCGACGCAGGGGAAGCGCGGGCTTCGCCGTGCTGCAAGCAAGAGGCTGCAAAGCCAGCGCGCCTTCTGCTAGAAAGGTGGGATCAAGGCATCAGGCCGAATGGCCGATACAGGGAGAGAAATCCGTGCTGAAAACCAGATTTACGGAAATGTTCGGGGTCGAGCACCCCATCGTTCAGGGCGGCATGCAGTGGGTTGGCCGCGCAACGCTCGTGTCGGCAGTCGCCAATGCGGGCGCGCTCGGATTCATCACCGCGCTGACGCAGCCGACGCCGGAAGATCTCGTGAAGGAGATCAAGAAGTGCCGCGAGATGACGGACAAGACCTTCGGCGTCAACCTCACCATTCTTCCCGCGCTGAAGCCGCCGCCCTATGCGGAATATCGCCAGGCGATCATCGAAAGCGGCATCAAGGTTGTCGAGACTGCGGGCTACAAGCCGCAGGAGCATGTCGATGACTTCAAGAAGCACGGCATCAAGGTCATTCACAAGTGCACGGCGGTCCGTCACGCGCTTTCAGCCGAGCGCATGGGCGTCGACGCGGTTTCGATCGACGGCTTCGAATGCGCGGGCCATCCGGGTGAAGACGACATTCCGGGCCTGATCCTCATCGCGGCTGCTGCCGACAAGGTGAAGATCCCGCTCGTCGCCTCGGGTGGCATCGCGGATGCGCGCGGCCTCGTCGCGGCGCTGGCGCTGGGCGCGGAAGGCGTCAACATGGGCACGCGCTTCATGTGCACGGTCGAAAGCCCCATTCACCAGAAGGTGAAGGAGCAGATCGTCGCCAATGACGAACGTGCCACCGACCTCATCTTCCGTACGCTGCACAACACGGCGCGCGTGGCGAAGAATGCGGTGAGCCAGGAAGTTGTCGCGATCGAGAAGAAGGGCGGCGCGAAGATCGAAGACATCGCGCATCTCGTCTCCGGCGCGCGCGGCAAGGTCGTCTACGAGCAGGGCGATCCGGATTACGGCATCTGGTCGGCCGGCATGGTACAGGGCCTTATCCGCGACATTCCGACGGTGAAGGATCTCGTGGCCCGCATCGTCTCGGAAGCGGAAGGCATCATCGCGACGCGCCTCAACCGTATGGCGGGCATCTCGGTGGCACGCGCCGCCGAGTAAGGATAAGGAATTTAACCGTCATGCCGGACTTGATCCGGCATCCATCTTTGCCGAGTGTGCAGCGTTAAGGTGGACCCCGGCTCAAGGCCGGGGTGACCGGGAGATGAATGAAGCCCGCGCCGGAAACGGCGCGGGCTTTTATTTGGGTGGTGTCTCCGGCCGATGATCCATGTCGAGCAGCATAAACACTGATGTTGGATCACATTTGGTGGTGCACCATATGCCCCAAGCAGAGGTTCCATAGTCGAAGAAGAAGAAAGCAAGTTTTCTCTTCGAGACGGAAGTCAGGTCCAGTCTGTAGCCATCCGGCTTGATTTTATCCGGGGCGAAAGCCGAGTGAAAAGCTTTGTAAGCTTCCTCATACTCATCTCCTGATGTTCTTCGCATATCTATCTTTGAAAAATAGGATGCATTGCCCACCCGTTCGGGGCTGTCGCGGACCATCTGCGAGGGAATAAAGACAGGCGAATAGGTTCCCGGTGGCGTCCATATCCATCGTTCGCGGCTGGCGATGACATGCCCGTAGGGCGTACAGATTATGCGCCCCCATTTGTTGAGGGGTGGCGGAAGTTCCATGATGGCGTCCTTGGGAGTGCCGATACAAGAATCGGCCCATGCGGTCGCTGGCAGAAAAAGGAATACGATGCCGGCGAGAGCACATAGGTGTTTTGAGGCGATCATATTCTTTCTGGTCTATCTGGAACATTTGCCAAATTATGGCTTGAATCTACCGCGCCTTTATTAATCTGTCTACTGATTATATGCTTTGCTTCAATCCGCGCAGGTCGAGCACCTCGATCTCGCGATAGCCAAGTGCGATGAAGCCCTTCTTCTCGAACTCGCGCAAAATGCCGTTGACCGTCTTGCGGGAGAGGCCGGACAATTCCGCCAGTTCGTCCTGCCGGATTGGCAGCGAGACCGTGCCGTCGGTATCGCCCCATGTGGTCGCATAGTTGTACAGGCGCGCGGCGAGGCGGGCGCGGGGGCTGAGACGTGCGCGCTCGGCGATGATCTTGATCGCCCAGGTGAGCTGCTCGGTCGCGAGTTCGGCGAAATGAAGCCATAGCGACGGCTGCTCGCGCGCAATGGCGGCGAGCGCGTGTTGCGGTACGAAGATGACTTCGGATTTTTCACGTGCGATGGCCGTGGCGACGCGATGGCCGCCGAGCACCTGAGCGGCATAGCCGAAAATCGCGCCCGGCCCGGAAATATTCACCGGCACGTTCTCGCCATTGTCGAGCGCGACGAGGGAGGTCACCGATCCGCTCAATACGCCGTAGAGCCCGTGCGCTTCATCCCCCTTGTCATAGAGCCAGCGGCCCGCCTCCACGGTTGAGATCTGGGCATGCTCGATCAACTGGCGGCGAAGCTCCGCCGGGCGCCGGCAAAACCAGGCATTGCGCCCAAAGACTGCGGCGATCCGCTCCTGCGGGCTGGAAGGTCCGGGCATCAGGCCTCTCCAAGATTGTCACCTAAGTAACAATCCTGCTCGTCCGCGGCCCTATTCTCAAGTCCAATGAGGGTGACCTTCTGGGAGGAGGAAGCAATGGCGACACCGGTTGTGAGGAAGCTGACGGCAGGATGCGGCGCGGAAGTGCTGGGCATCGATCTCGCACATCTCAGCAATAGCGAGATGGAACTCGTGCGCCAGGCCTATGTGGACCATGGCGTGATCTTCTTCCGCGATCAGAAGCTGACGCCAGAAGAGCACATTGCCTTCGCGCAGCGCTGGGGCGAGATCGACATCAACAAATTCTTTCCTGCCAATGGGCAATATCCCGAGATTGCCGAGGTGCGGAAGGAAAAGGACCAGAAAACCAATATCGGCGGCGGCTGGCACACCGATCATTCCTATGATCCGACACCTGCCATGGGTTCGATTCTTGTTGCGCGCGAATTGCCGCAAGAAGGCGGCGACACGCTTTTCTCCAACATGTATGCCGCTTATGACGCGCTGTCCGAGGGGCTGAAGCAGACGCTCGCCAATCTCAAA
>JAJXZC010000083.1 GCA_021780275.1 Pseudomonadota bacterium | reverse complement strand
GCAACGCTGTGCGACGGCATTTCCTATTGGCTGGGGCTTCGTTTCGGCCACCTCGTCCCCGGCATGTGGCCCTTCAGGACGCGGCCCGAACTGCTTGCCAACGGGCATCGCTTCTTCGAGAGGCATGGCGGCAAAAGCGTCTTCATCGGCCGCTTCTTCGGCCCCGTGCGCGCCGTCATCCCGCTCATCGCGGGCATGATGGAAATGCCGGCGGGACGCTTCTGGCTGGCGAACATCCTCTCCGGCCTCATCTGGGCGCCGATCCTTCTCGTCCCCGGCATCGCCGCGACCGCCCTCTGGCAATTCCTGGAGAGCGAAGAAGGCTGGATACCCTATGCGCTCACCGGCACGTTCCTTGTCGCCGCCGCTTGCGCGTGGGTCGTCTGGACCTATCGCCGCAAGGGCTGACGCGCTCAAGGCCTTCCATAGAGGAACTGGGCGGTTGCCGTGCCGAGTGCGTGGCGGCGGAGCATTTCGAGCGCCTGCGCCCCCTTCACCTTCGGGTCGAGGCCGAGCGCCACAACATCGAGCGCATAGACGGTGAAAACATAATGATGCGCGCCGCTGCCCGGTGGCGGGCATGGCCCCTGATATCCGGGCGCGCCGAAATCGGAGCTGCCTTCCACCGCTCCTTGCGGGATGGGACCGCCCTCCGGCAGTTGCGCGTTCGTGGGCGGAATGTCGAAGACCAGCCAGTGCCACCAGCCGCGCCCGTTTCGGGCATCCGGATCGAAGAGCGTGACGGCATAGCTCCGGGTGCCCGCAGGCGCCCCACTCCAGGCCAGGCCGGGCGACAAGTTGTTTCCGCCGCAGCCGAACTTGTCATGGACGAATTTGGTGGAGGTGAGCCGCGCGCCGTCCTCGAACGAAGCGCTGGTGACGCGGAATGCATCCGAAGCCCCCGCCGCCATGCCGCCCGCCACGAGCGACAGGAGGAGACCAAGCCCGCCAACCACTATTGCGCGTATCATGAGTCCCGCCTCTCCCGGAGATTGTCGTCCGCCGGTGACTTCCGCCAGACGGCACCTGCACTGTAACAAAACCATGATTTGACCCTTGGGGCACCGAAACGGCATCTCTGTGGGCGATGAGCGCATCCTTGCAGACACGCCCGATCGATAGCCACGCCTCCCTGACGGGAGCTCCGATTTCGTGGCCGCTCCGGATTCTGTTCGCTATTTGCTGCGCGATCGTCGTCCTTGCGGCGGTCCATGGCGACGAACATGGCCGCCGGCCCCGCTTCGTGTGGCAAAGTGCAGTCGAGGCCAGCAAGGCGGCTGTCCTGCAAACAACCGACGTGAAGCGCGAGGGAGCCACACTCGGCGCCTCGCCTCGCTTCGCGGCGATCTCGAACCCGCTGGGTATCCTGCCCGCCGTGGCCGACCTGCGGGACTTCCGACCTGACCGGTCGGAAAATATGGCCCCGGCAAGCCCCTATCTCCGCCCCTTCAGCAACGCACCCCCGATTCGGGGCTGAAAAAAGCTTTGGCAAGCACCGAAGTCCGCAGCTTGCGATGCAGGCTGCGGACCGAGGCTGGGCGGCTATTCCGTTTGTGTCATATATTTGTCATCGATCTGTCGTAGTCAGGGGGGCACAGGCCGCCGGCTCGACACAGGGAGTCCAACATCATGCTGAAATCCTTTGGAAAACTGGGACGTGCGAGCTTCTTCGCTCTGTCCGCTCTCGTCCTCACCACTGCCGCGGAGGCTTCCGACATTTCGGGCGCCGGCGCGACCTTCCCCTATCCCGTCTATGCCAAGTGGGCTGAAGCCTATAAGGCGAAGACCGGCGTCGGCATGAACTATCAGTCGATCGGCTCCGGCGGCGGCATCAAGCAGATCAACGCCAAGACCGTCGACTTCGGTGCGTCCGACAAGCCGCTGACGGCGGACGAACTCGCCAAGGGCGATCTCATGCAGTTCCCGACGGTCATGGGCGGCGTCGTCCCGGTCGTCAATCTTGCGGGCATCAAGCCGGGCGAAATCAAACTGACGGGTTCCGTCCTCGCCAATATCTATCTCGGCAAGATTACGAAGTGGAACGCCCCGGAAATCGCGGCGATCAACAAGGGCGTGAAGCTCCCCGACGCCTCCATCGCCGTCGTCCATCGCTCGGACGGGTCGGGCACGACCTTCAACTTCACCTACTACCTCAACGCCGTTGAGCCCGCCTGGGCCGCTGTCGGCGTCAACACCGCCGTCGAATGGCCGGTCGGTCTCGGCGGCAAGGGCAATGAAGGCGTCGCGGCCATGGTCGGCCAGACGCAGGGCTCCATCGGCTATGTCGAATATGCCTACGCCCTGCAGAACCACCTGACCTACACCGACATGCAGAACAAGGACGGCAAGTTCGTGAAGCCGAGCTATGAAGCCTTCCAGGCGGCGGCCGCGAATGCCGACTGGGCGAAGGCGCCTGGCTTCTATCTCATCCTCGCCAACCAGCCCGGAGCGACGAGCTGGCCGATGACGGCTGCGACCTTCATCCTGCTGCACAAGACCCAGGACAAGCCTGAGAATGGCAAGGCCGTTCTGAAGTTCTTCAACTGGGCCTATGCAGATGGCGACAAGATGGCCAAGGATCTCGACTACGTCCCGATGCCCGACAATGTCGTGAAGCTCGTTGAAGGCAGCTGGAAGCAGGTCGTCGACGCCTCCGGCAAGCCTGTCTACTAACACCTAACCGGCAACAGGCGCGGAAGAGGCATCGCCTCTTCCGCGAACCCGGAGACCCCCCGACATGGCGCTGATCGACGACGCCGATTTGAACCGCATTCGCCGCATTCGCAACGGCAGGCTGGCAGACATCTTCTTCCGCTGGCTCACTTGGAGCTTCATGGCTCTGGTTCTACTGATGCTTGGCGGCGTGATCGTCGTTCTCGTGCAGGGTGCCGCACCCGCGCTAAAGCTTTTCGGATTCGACTTTCTGATCACCGCCAAATGGAATCCGGTTACCGACGAATATGGGGCGCTGGTGCCTCTCGTCGGTACGCTCGCGACCTCCGCCGTCGCCATGCTGGTCGGTGTACCGGCGAGCTTTGCCGTCGCATTCTTCCTTACTGAACTCTGCCCCTACAAGCTCAGAACATCCCTCAGCACCGCTGTTGAGCTCCTCGCGGCTGTGCCGAGCATCATCTACGGCATCTGGGGGCTTTTCGTCGCTGCCCCCTTCTTTCAGGCGACGGTCGAGCCCGCGCTCGCCGCATGGCTCGGCCCCATTCCGCTGATCGGCCAGCTTTTCTCCGGCGTTCCCATCGGCATCGGCATCCTGCTTGCGGGTCTTATCCTCGGCCTCATGATCCTGCCCTTCATGACCGCAGTGATGCGCGACGTCTTCGAAACCGTGCCTGCCGTGCTGCGCGAAAGCGCCTATGGACTGGGCGCGACGCGGTGGGAAGTCGTCTGGAAGGTCGTGCTACCCTATTGCCGCACCGGCGTCGTCGGCGCGGTCATGCTTGGCCTCGGCCGCGCGCTCGGCGAGACCATGGCCGTTACCTTCGTCATCGGAAACGCGCATCGTCTGCCGAAGTCGCTGTTCGATCCGGCAACGACGATCTCCGCCGCGCTCGCCAATGAATTCACGGAAGCGGTCAGCGACACCTATACCTCGGCGCTCATCGCTCTCGGCCTCGTTCTCTTCCTGCTGACCTTCATTGTGCTTGCCGCCGGGCGGCGTCTGCTGCTCCGCGCCGAGGTCGCCAAGACCGGAGGCGGCAAATGACGCGCGTCCAGACCCGCCGCATCACCGACATCGTGATGACCGTGATTGCACTCGCAGTGACGAGCCTCGTTCTCCTTATCCTCGGCGCGATCCTCTGGACCTTGCTCAGCAACGGCCTCTCCGCGCTCAGGCCTTCGCTCTTCACCGAGAGCACACCACCGCCCGGAAGCCAGGGCGGCCTGCTGAATGCCATCTTCGGCAGCGCCGTGATGACCGGGCTCGCCATTCTCGCGGCAACGCCCATCGGCGTCATGGCGGGAACCTACATTTCCGAATATGGGCGCAATAGCCGGCTCGCCCACATCGTGCGCTTCGTCAACGACGTGCTGCTGAGCGCGCCCTCGATCATCATCGGCCTCTTTGTCTATGGTATCGTCGTCGTGCAGATGGGTCACTTTTCGGCCCTTGCGGGCGTCGTCGCACTGGCGATCATCGCCATCCCGATCATCGTGCGCACCACCGAAGACATGCTCGGCCTCGTGCCCGACGCGCTGCGCGAAGCCGCCGCCGCTCTCGGTTCGCCGCGGTGGAAGATCATCGCCAAGGTCAGCTATCGTGCGGCCTTCCAGGGTATTCTGACCGGCGTCCTTCTCGCCGTGGCCCGCATTTCGGGCGAGACGGCGCCGCTTCTTTTCACTGCGCTCAACAACCAGTTCTGGAGCTCGAACCTCAATGCGCCGATGGCGAACCTTCCTGTCGTCATCTTCCAGTTCGCAATGAGCCCCTACGAAGACTGGCGCCAGCTCGCATGGGGCGGCGCGCTCCTCATCACGGCGACAGTGCTTGCGCTCAACATATTCGCCCGCCTACTGACCAGAAAAAGGACAGGCCGCTCGTGACCCAGTTGCACACTCCGTCTCTCGCAGGCGCCCTGCACCATCCGGACGGCGAAAAGCACGTCGAGAAGATTAGCGTGCGCGACCTTCGCTTCTATTACGGGCAATACGAGGCGCTGAAGGGCATCAACATCTCGATCCCCGACCGCCGCGTCACCGCCTTCATCGGCCCGTCGGGCTGCGGAAAGTCGACGCTGCTGCGCGTACTCAATCGGATCTATGAAATGTATCCGGGCCAGCGCGCGACCGGCGAGGTGATGGTTGACGGCGATAACATCCTTGATCCCAACCTCGACCTGACGAAGCTGCGGACCAAGATCGGCATGGTGTTCCAGAAGCCGACGCCCTTCCCCATGTCGATCTATGAGAATGTCGCCTTCGGCATTCGTCTCTACGACAAGATCTCGCGCGCGGACATGGATGAGCGCGTGCATTGGGCGCTGTCGCAGGCCGCCCTGTGGGACGAAGTGAAGGACAAGCTGCACCAGCTCGGCACGGGCCTATCGGGCGGTCAGCAGCAGCGCCTCTGCATCGCGCGCGCGATCGCCGTGCGCCCCGAAATCCTCCTGATGGACGAACCTGCCTCCGCCCTCGATCCCATCTCGACGGCGAAGCTCGAAGAGCTGATCGAAAAGCTGCGTGAGGAGTTCTGCATCGTCATCGTGACGCACAACATGCAGCAGGCCGCGCGCGCATCGGACTACACGGCCTTCATGTATCTGGGTGAGTTGGTCGAATTCGACACGTCGGAAAAGATCTTCACCAATCCGTCGAATGTTCGCACGCGCGACTATGTGACCGGCCGCTTCGGCTGATCTTCGTGGTCAATAGGACTTCGGCTGGCCGAGAACCTTCTCAGCGATGAAGCTCAGGATGAGCTGCATGCTCACCGGCGCGATGCGCGGAATCCAGCTTTCGCGCATATAGCGCTCGACGTGGTACTCCTTCGCATAGCCCATTCCGCCATGCGTCAGGATCGCCGTCTCGCAGGCATGGAAGGCGGCTTCGGCGGCGAGATATTTCGCGGCATTGGCCTCCGCGCCGCATTCCTCGCCCTTGTCGTAGAGCGACGCGGCCTTGAAGGTCATCAGGTTCGCCGCTTCGAGTTCCGCCCAGCATTTCGCCAACGGATGCTGGATACCCTGGTTCTGGCCGATGGGGCGCCCGAAGACGACGCGTTCGCGCGCATAGGCTGAAGCCTTCCTGAGCGCCGCGCGGCCAAGGCCGATCGCTTCCGCCGCAATCAGGATGCGCTCAGGATTGAGCCCGTGCAGAATCTGCTGGAAACCCTTTCCTTCCGCGCCGATGCGGTTTTCGACCGGGATTTCGAGCCCGTCGAAAAAGAGCATATTTGAATCGACCGCCGAGCGGCCCATCTTCGGGATTTCCCGCACCTCGACCCTGGAGCGATCGAAATCCGTATAGAAAAGGCTGAGCCCATCCGTCTTCTTCGTTAGCTCGTCATAAGGTGTAGTACGAGCAAGCAGCAGCATCTTCGAGGCGACCTGCGCGGTCGTGATCCAGATCTTCTGCCCGCGCACGATGTAGCGGTCGCCCTTCTTCTCGGCGAAGGTCTTGAGGCCTGTCGTGTTGAGGCCGGCGTCAGGCTCCGTTACCGCGAAGCACGCCTTGTCCTCGCCGCGGATCAATGGCGGCAACATGCGTGACTTCTGTTCTTCGGTGCCGAAGACAACGACAGGATTGAGGCCGAAGATATTGAGATGCACGGCGGATGCGCCGCTCATGCCGCCGCCCGATTCCGAAATGGCCTGCATCATCAACGCGGCCTCTGTGATGCCAAGCCCCGCACCGCCGACCGATTCCGGCATGGCGATGCCGAGCCAGCCTTGATCGGCCACCGCCTTGTAGAAGTCCTCCGGGAAACCGCCCTCCTTGTCCTTCTTCAACCAGTAGTCGTCGTCGAAGGGCTCGCAGAGCTTGAAGATCGCATCCCTTATCTGTTGCTGGTCGGTGCTGAGCGAGAAATCCATGAACCCGGCCTCCCCGCCGGCGGAGTTATTCTGCGGGCCCTATGGCGAGCGCGATGTTCCCCACGCCTTCGACCATGCCCTCAAGCCTGTCGCCGGGCTTCACCGGCCCCACACCCTCAGGCGTGCCCGTATAGATGATATCGCCCGGTTGCAGATGATAATAGCGCGAGAGATGCGCGATCAAGGCTGGCACCGGATGAATGAGATCGGACATGTCCCCGCTCTGCTTCACCTCGCCATTGAGCTTCAACTGGACGAGGCCCTTTGCGGGATGGCCCGTGATGCTTGCGGGCACGATCTCGGATAGCACCGCCGCATTCTCGAAATCCTTGGCAAGATCCCAAGGGCGTTGCTTTTCGCGCAGCGCGAATTGAATGTCGCGCCGCGTCATGTCGAGGCCGCAGGCATAGCCGAACACATGGTCGAGCGCGTCTTCCGCCGCGATGCGGAAGCCGCTCTTGCCTATAACGACAACGAGCTCCATCTCGTACTGGAAGTTCGCGGTCTCGGGCGCATAGGGGATCGTGCTGCCGCTCGCCACGTAGTGATGCGCCGACTTGTTGAAATAGAAGGGCGCCTCGCGATCCGGCTCCGCGCCCATCTCGCGCGCATGGGCCGCATAGTTCCGCCCGACGCAGAAGATGCGATGAATGGGAAAGAGTTCGTCCCGCCCGCGAATGGGGGCGGCTACCGGAGCCGGCGGCGTGAAAAGGTAGCGGGACAAATCAGCCCTCCTGTCAGGACTTCAACTCGACAATGTCGATGAAGAGGTCGAGCGCTTCGGGATTGGCGAGCGCTTCCTTGTTCTTGATCGAACGGCCATGAACGACATCGCGCACGGCGAGCTCCGTGATCTTGCCGGATTTCGTGCGCGGAATGTCTGCAACGGCGACGATCTTCGCGGGCACATGACGAGGCGAAGCGCCCTCGCGGATCTTCTTGCGGATCTTCGCCTGAAGCGCGTCGTCAAGCGCGGCGCCCTGCTTCATCACCACGAAGAGGATGACGCGTGCATCGCCTTCCCAGTCCTGCCCGATGGCGATGGCCTCCTGAATTTCGGGAAGCTGCTCGACCTGCGCATAGATTTCCGCCGTGCCGATCCGCACGCCGCCCGGATTGAGCGTGGCGTCGGAGCGGCCATGGATGATGAATCCTCCATGCTCCGTGATCTCGGCGAAGTCGCCATGGCACCAGACACCGGGGAACCGCTCGAAATAGGCGGCGCGATATTTGGCGCCGTCTGCGTCGTTCCAGAAGCAAATGGGCATGGACGGGAAAGGCTTCGTGCAGACGAGTTCGCCTTTCACGCCGACGACGGGTTCGCCGTCATCGTTCCAGACATTGGTCGCCATGCCGAGGCCCTTGGCCTGAATTTCGCCGCGCCAGACCGGGTCCCATGGCGAGCCGCCGACGAAGCAGGAGAGAATATCGGTGCCGCCAGAAATCGAGGAGAGCTGCACATCCGCCTTGATGTCACGATAGACAAAATCGAAGCTCTCGGGGACCAGCGGCGAGCCGGTGGAGAGGATCGTTTCCATGCTGGCGAGCGAATGCGTCTCGCGCGGTTTGAAGCCCGACTTCTTCACCGCGTCGATGAACTTCGCGGATGTGCCGAAAATCCTGATCTTCGCGGCATCGATATAGTCGAAGAGTACGCGCTCGGAGGGATGGAAGGGCGAGCCGTCGTAGAGCGCCAGCGTCGCGCCGGTGGCGAGTCCCGAGACGAGCCAGTTCCACATCATCCAGCCGCAGGTCGTGAAGTAGAAAAGAACGTCGCCCGGCTTCTCGTCGCAGGAAAGCTTGTGCTCCTTCAAATGCTGAATGAGCGTGCCGCCCGCCGAATGCACGATGCATTTGGGAACGCCGGTCGTGCCGCTCGAATACATGATGTAGAGCGGATGCGCGAAGGGAAGCCGCGCGAAGCTGAGCGGCGCGACAGGAACATGGGCCAGCAATTCCTCGAAGTCTTCCGCCTTCGACAGCCCCTTCGGTCCCTCGCCGATGAAGGGCACGATGGCGACATGTTCGAGGCTCGGCAATCCATCGATGATTTCGGGGAGCTTCTCGTGAGAAGACAGCACTTTGCCCGCATAGCGATAACCGTCGCAGGCGACGAGCACCTTGGGCGCGATCTGGCCGAAGCGGTCGAGCACGCCGCGCACGCCGAAGTCCGGCGAGCATGACGAGAAGACCGCGCCGAGGCTCGCCGCCGCGAGCATGGCGACGATCGTATCGGGGCAGTTCGGCATGAATGCCGCCACGCGGTCGCCCGGCTCCACGCCCCAACGGCGCAACACGGAAGCAAAACGCGCCACGCGCGACCTAAGCTCCGTCCAGGTTACAAGCGCGGACGCCACGCCTTCATTGTTGAAGAGCAGCGCCGGTCCGTCACCTTCGTGTGAAAGCAGATTCTCGGCGAAATTGAGTCTGGCATCCGGGAAAAACCCGGCTCCGGGCATCCGGTCGCGATCGACGAGCAGCCGCTCGCCCTTCTCGCCCACTACGCCACAGAAATCCCACACGGCATCCCAAAAGGCTTCCGGGTGCTCGATCGACCACTCGTGAAGCGCCGCGTAGCCGGCGAAGCGCGTCCCGTGCCGCGCGGTCAGATGCGTGGCGAAGGCGGTAAGATTGGTCGCCGCAACCCGGGCGGGCGACGGTGTCCAGAGCGGGGCTTCTGTATTCGTCACGTGTCGCCCTTTCCAGGCCGCAGGCCGATCAGCCGTGTTTGAAATCAGGCGCGCGCTTCTCGATGAAGGCTGCCATGCCTTCCTTCTGGTCCGCATTGGCGAAGCCCGAATGGAAGACGCGGCGTTCGAAGCGAACGCCCTCTGCAAGCGTCACCTCGAAGCTGCGGTTCACGCTTTCCTTGATTGCTATCGTGGCTGGCAGAGACATGCCGGCAATCGTTTCGGCGAGCTTGGCGGCTTCCGCGAGGAGATCGCTCGCCGGAACGATACGGGCGACGAGGCCCGAGCGCTCCGCTTCCTCGGCGTCCATG
>JAJXZC010000030.1 GCA_021780275.1 Pseudomonadota bacterium | reverse complement strand
TCGCCGCACCCCGCGGATCATCGGCGCGTGCCGCTGGCGGAACGCCGCCCGTGACCTCGTCATCGTGCAGCTTGCCGCGGAACCACAGCGTGCGCTCTACCATCACTCGAAACACGGCAAGCATCGCATCGTGGATCGCCTCGCCCGCGTCATGTTCGAGGATGCGCAGCGCTCGCGCGACTGCCTCGATCGTCGGCGTCCCGCTCTCCATTCCTCCCGGACGGTTGTAGTGTGCGTTCGACCACCAGGCGCTCAGATCCTTGTAGCGGAAGACCCACGGCTTGGCCGCCGCACCGTCCGTGATCGGCGTGCGGAGCTGCGCGGCGCGATCGGCGTCGCCGGCGTAATACCAGTCGTAATCCTCGCCGCCCCGGATGTTGGCCGGGCTCAGTCGCCCTCGCTTTCTGACCTCTCGAACTTATGGGCCAGCAGCGAAAAATCCTCACAGATCAGGTCGACGGTGTAGACCTTCTGGCCGTCGCGTTCGTAGCTGTTTTGGCGCATCCGGCCTCGGGCGAGAATGAGATCGCCCTCCTTGATGTGCTGTTTGATGAAGCCGCGGGTCTTCTCGCCGAAGATCGTGACATCGTTCCACAGCGCGTCGGTCTGCTTTTCGCCGTTGCGGTCCTTGAAGGGATAGTTGGCGCAAAGGCTCACATTGGTCGAGCCGTTAAATTCCTTGATTTTGCCAACGCGGCCAAGGATTTGGAATTCTGCGAACTGGGTCATCTTGTTTCTCCATCGTTTGGGCGATCCGCCCCGTTGCGATGGCGTTCCGTGATGGCCGGGAAGGGAGCGGACGAACCGAAGCGCCGCAAGCGCGCGCGGCCGCAGCGCAGCGAAGGACTTGAAGCGGCGGGAATTTTGTCAGGGCCGCCTGCGGCCCGTGCGCGCGGAATTGGCGCTGGCGCCAAGGGGAAAATTTTTCGGCGCGCAAAGTTTTATGCGCGACCGGCGGCCATAGGACACAGCCCACAGCAACGGGAGAGATCGCCGCGCTTTTGGAGAACAGGAGATGGGGACAGCGCAGAATTCCGTCCAAATGGACGCGTGGCATTCAAGCGCGAGAAAGACCTGTCCAGGACGCCCGGCACTTTTCGTCGCCTTCACGGCGTCGCCCGAGACAACAACGCGCGCTTCTCCAATCTGCGCGACTTCCCGGTGAGCGAGCGGCTCAACACAACGGCAAATCGGCGAGCTTTGTTGTGAAACTGGGTGAGCGGCGCTGAAACTTCTGCGTCCACGCGGATCGAAGGCCCGTGGCGCCAATGATCGCAGCATTTCGGCCCCAACGCTGGTTGATTTGGTCTAGAGCCGTCATCAGGCGCGCATTCCGCTCGACATTGTCCGGCGGGTCAAAAAGCCCCGACGCCATGTCGTCTTGCGGGATGAGATCGTCGAACATCACCCCCGCCTTGTTGAACGCGAAACCCTCGCGCCAAACTTGCCGGGCAAGGCGTTGCGCCGCAGCGATCAGCTTGCGGCTATCATTGGTCGCCGGCGAGAACTCGATCCCCTTCGAGCCGCTGTACGAGGGGGTCGACGCAAAGCGGCTGGTGTGCATGAACAAGGTCATGTATCCGGCGGCCAGTTCAAATCGCCGCAGCTTTTCGCCGGCGCGGGCCGCATAGGTCGATACCGCCTCGAGCATCGGATCCAAGGTCGTAATGCGCTCGCCGAACGAGCGGGTCACCGCCAAACCTTTGCGGGTGGGCGGGATGGATTCCAGCGGCATGCATGAGACGCCTGAAAGCTCCATGACGATCCGTTCGCCAACGACGCTCAGCAAAGATTTCGCCAGGCGAAAGTCCATTGCGCTCAAATCCGCCGCCGTTCGCACATTGACCGCCTGAAGTTTCGCGGTCGAGGCTGGGCCGACGCCCCACACGTCGGCGACGGGAAGATCGGCCAAAAGCAATCGTCGCGCGGCCGGATCGCGCAAGTCGCAAACGCCGTCCATGGCGGGGTTACCTTTGGCGATCCTGTTGGCGACCTTGGCCAGCACCTTGGTCGGGCCGAGGCCGACACAAGTCGGAATTCCTATCCAGCGCCGGATTTTTGCGCGTAAGGCTCGGGCCATTTGCTCGTGGCGCGACGGATCAAAGCCGCTCAGATCCAGGAATGTCTCATCGATGGAATAAGCTTCGACATTGGGCGAAACGGTCCTGTAGACCTCGTTCATGCGTCGCGAAATATCGCCATAGAGCGCGTAATTCGAGGAAAAGACTGCGACCCGCTCGCGTTCACAGAGGTCCCTGATCTGGAAATAGGGCGCGCCCATTTTAATGCCAAGGGCTTTCGCCTCGGCGGTTCGCGCCACAGCGCAACCGTCGTTGTTCGACAGGACGATGACCGGCCGCCGCTCCAGCTTCGGCTGGAAAAGCCGCTCGCAGGAGCAATAAAAACTGTTGCCGTCAATGAGCGCGAAGGTCATCAGGGCCCAGCCCGGCGCAGGCCGCGCAAACACCAGGTCACGACGCCCCAGATTTCGACTTCCGCGCATTCCGGCAGGACAAAGGGCGGCATCCGGCGATTGGCGCATTGCAGCAACTCGCCGCCGCCGCGCAGATTGATCCGCTTGATCGACCGTTCGCCATTGACGATGGCGATCACCGCGTCGCCCTGCCGGGGCTCAAGGCTCCGGTCGACGACTACGAGATCGCCCGGGAAAATCCCGGCATCGATCATGGATTTTCCCTCCACACGCCAAAGAAACGTGGCCGGGGGATTGACGATCAGCAACCGAGTGAGATCGATGTTTTCATCGAGATAATCGTCTGCCGGGCTGGGAAAGCCGGCGCAGACCGAGTGGAGGGCCAACGGCAAGACGAGTTTGGTCCCGACCAAGCGCAGGGGAGCCATGGGGTTGCTTTCGATCAGGTTATCATAGGAACAAAACTAGAACGATTTGGCGCACGTTTTGTCAAGGCCTCTGGCGTAGGAGGCAATGCCTGCCCCGTCGATTTCGGCGGTAGCTCTTTTGTCACGCCGCCGGTTCCGGGGGCGAAGACCGCAGCTGGCGAATGATCGTTCGCGGGAGGAATGGGGGGTCCGGCGCGCGATTATTGCGGCACCGGACCTCGGACTCGTTGAATTAACGGGTAAATGGATCGAATTCGTGCACCACAGCCCCCGGATCGCCGTCATATTCGTCGCTCGGCATGACGCCGTAGTCGCCGTTGCCGGCCTGAAAGACGATGATGCAGACCATGAGGGTGTTGGCGAGGTTCCAGGCGCGGAGGTGTGCGGTGCTGAGGGCTTGAGACATTGTTCCGGCTCCTGTCTTGGAGGCGGGGACCATCCCCGCTCGACAGGCGCCCGATGAAGCCGGCGCAGGGCCGCAATCACCGAGCAGGCGCAGCCGAAGCGGCCGCACGCTTGCGTAGCGGACCCTTCACGGGTTGATGGCGTCAGGCCATGGGCCGGATCAAGGATAAGCGCTACTGGAAGCGGGGTTGGGGCTCGGTGCAGAGATTTGGAGCGGGACGCTGAATGAACGCGTGCGCCGCGTCCTCACCACGCGCTCCAAAGTGATCGCCGATCTTCAGCGGTCTTCATCGCCGCGATCAATCACAAGATCGTTCGCTTCCACCCGGCGCCCCGTGCCAATCTGTCGCGTCTCGGCGGATTGCCGAAGAACGCGAGCGCAACCAGCAACGGCAGGATCACGCCAATAGCTGCCTTTCCTGCCACGGATGCCCGAAAAAGGCCCCGTCATCGAAACTCCCGTAATCGGCGCTCCTCAATGAAATGCCGATAAGCATATTCGATCAGATCGCGGACGACTTCGATCAGTCCGGCGCAAGGCATGTTGTCGAAAGGGTCGCCATGCGCGGCACGATTTCGCCGCTCGACAAGATTCATGGGCCCGGGAGCAGCATTCCCTCTGGCTTTCCTTTCTTCTGTTGTCTCGTAGAGGTTACGCACGATCGCACCGCCGCCGTATTTATGGAAGGTCGGTAGTTTATCGTCGTTTAGGCCGTCTTTCTCAACCATGTAGGCCATCAACGAACCTAACGTCGGGGGGCCACCATTCCGGGGGCGCTTCGCCTGATCGACGCCGCCGTATCGGTCGGTCAACGCCAACTCAAGGGCGACCAGTGCTGCCAGTTCGCTCGCCTTGATGCAGTCGTAATCAATCCAACCGACATAGTAGAGCTTTTGAGCACGTTTGTACTTGTCCCACATCATTCGGGGCACTAGCGGGCTTAGGTTGAACTCTTCGATGAACCGCCGCCATTCTTCGAGGTCGGAGAAGCTCAGAGCGACTGGGCCCGGATTGCCTGGACGCGGCCACATCAATGTGAGCGGAACCACTGACCTATCCGGCTGAAAGTTCGGTAACATAATATCCAGCCCTTTGTGCGGCATGAAATGGGCTCCGACAGATCCTTCGCGAACCTTCGGCATCGCCATTGCCGCCCGCATGGCTTTGAGGATGGTCGAGAGCAACTTGAGCGGAGGTGAAACAGGGCGGGTGTCAAGGCGCAGTCGACCGGTAATGCGTCCCCATTCCCTGACAAGGGAAACACCGCCGAAGAGGTCGGGCTGCACGTCGAGCCGGTAGAAGCGGCGCATGTTGCGGGCAGGGTCGATGCGCGTGAGATGCGCGGCTGCGTTCATGGCGTGAGCCTCGAAATCGCGCTGTGGCTCACATTGCAGCTGCGCGCAATCTCGCGCGTCGTGTCCACTGCTACTCAGACCCCATTTTCTAGTCGCCCTCAATTGCGTTTGGAATACGCTTCGTCTTGATAAAGACGCGGATCATTGCGCCGCAGTTATAGGGACCGCAGCGAAGCGAATAATCCTTTGACGTCGAGACGATATACGCGCCTGTCTCTGATTGGTTGATGCAAGGATCGGGTTTCGCACCAACAATATGACCGGCCGCCGGAGGCAAGGATTTGCAGGCGGGGATCAAGTCAAGCATTACAGACTGCAAGCGCCAATCATCTCTTGGGATAGGCGGAGGCTGTTGAGTTTGCGCGCCGGCCCCTGATCCGGTCGCAAAAGTGACAAGCGCAGCGATGACACTTGTGTACTTCATAGTTCGTTCGCCCCTTCTCGATGATAGGTGGAAACGGGCGCTCGATGCAACGGCAGAGATCGGCGGCAGAGATCGGCGAATAGCGGAAGGCTGTGGGGGCTATCGGGAAAGACCGTTTCGATGACAGTTGACTTTCTGCAGTCATTACGTTGGGTACGGAGCTAAGCGGCAGAATCCTTTCCCCGAGAGGGCAGAAGCGGCGCTCACGCGCCGCCCTTCCTAAAACTTCCAGACGGGTATGCCGAGCTTGCGCGCCTTGTCGCAGAGGTTTTCCTGGATCCCGGTTCCAGCGAACACCATGACCCCGATGGGAAGAACGTCAAGCATTTGATCATTGCGTTTGAAGGGCGCCGCCTTAGCGTGTTTCGTCCAGTCGGGTTTGAAGGCGACTTGCGGGACTTTGCGATGATCCGCCCATCGGGCGGCGATCAGTTCGGCGCCCTTGGGCGAGCCGCCATGCAGCAGAACCATGTCGGGGTGCTTGTCAAAGACCTTGTCGAGTCTGTCCCAGACCAGGCGATGATTGTTGAAGTCTAGTCCACCGGTGAGAGCGACCTTGGGGCCGGCGGGCAAAAGCACCTCGTTTTCGGATCGGCGCTTGGCGGCGAGGAAATCCCGGCTGTCGATCACGGCGGAGGTCAGCGCGCGATGATTGACCATCGATCCGGCGCGCGGGCGCCAGACGGAATGCAGATGGCGCTCGAACTGGTCGGCGGCCTGATCGCGGAAGAACTCCATGCTGTTGCGGCGCTCGATCAGCGTCTGCCCTTCGGCCGTGAGGCGCTCCAGCTCGACCGAGCGGATTTCCGAGCCGTCCTGTTCCTTCTGACTGCGCTTTTGCGCCTGCTCATTGTCGTCAAGCTCGCGCTCGACCCGGCTAACGGCGCGGTGGAAGAGATTGACCGTCGACCAGAGCAGGTCTTCAAGGTCGGGTTCGAGGCGGGTGTCGCCCAGGGTGGAGACGAGGGCGTCGAAAATGTCGGCGACGGCGCCGGCGACGATCCTGGCTTCGGGAAGCGGCCGGGCATCCGGCTCGTCCTGGAAGGGGCGATGGCCGTAAAGCTGGAGTTCGGCGAGAAGGTGTTCGGTCGGGGATGAATTCTGCGCTTCAAAGCCGGTGTCGTCGCGTTCGGTGGTCATGGCGCTTGCCTGTCTCGGATCGACCGCGCCCATCGCGGCCTTCATGGCGACGAAAAGCGGCGGGCGGAGCGGACCTGCACTCCGCAGGAAACCGGAGGAGCCGAAGCGCAGCGGAGGAGGGCGGCGGCCGGCTATTTTGCCTCGCGATGTAAAGGCGAGCCCGCTCGCCGACGGAAAATAGTCGGCCATAGCCATTGCCGGTTCGATCCGTTTGCCGCTCGATCGCCCTCTCAGAAGGCCGTGGGCCCGGTCCTCTCCGAAGATTTTGGGAAACGCCATGCTCGAATGCGACATCAACCCCGCGCCAGGATGCAATTCATGCGGCAGCTCCGACGCCTGAGACCCCCTCCATGAAACGAGCCACGTCTTCGGGAGCCAGCTGCCCGCGTAAAGACTCTCGAACCCCGTCGGCGCCGAATGTACGGAGATCGTCATTGAAATCCCCCAGACTCGGCGCCAGCTCAATCGCCTCGATCCCGGCCGCGTTCGCTCGCTCGACCAGCTTCGCCACCGCATTCTCGCCAGCCGGATCCCTGTCGCGCGCGACATAGAGCCGGCGCAATTTCGCTGGGAGCTGGGTGGCGCAAAGATGCGCTGCCGACAACGCGGCGATCACTGGCAATGCGGGCAAGACGCAACGCAGAGACAGCATGGTCTCGATCCCCTCGCCTGCCGCCAGACAATCCCGCGCCACACCAAACCGCACGCCGTGACCGAGAAGATGTCCCATCGCCCGCCTCGGCGTGTCGATCGGCGCCTTGTCATGCCCCAGAGGGTCGAGCCAGGTGCGATGCGCCCCGGTGATCTCCCCGTCGAGACTGGTAACGGCGGCGATCATCGCCGGCCAGGTCTGGGTCCGAGCGCGTCGATCCGGCCGGCAATAGCACTGGGGATGGAAGCGGAGGTTTTCCGCGCCCTGCAAGAACGTTATGCCGCGCTTGCGCAGATAGGCTTCCGCCAGCGTGCCCGAAACCGGCTGCGACATGGCGAACAGCCGCCGCGCCGATTCCGACGAACCAGATGGCGCCGAAGTCTGCCGGCGCCCACGATCGGGCTCCGGCCTCGGAAGCGCCAGAAACCGCCGGGCTTCATCGAGAACGTCGTGGAAACGGATCAGGCCGCAGCTCTCGCGGATGACATCGAGCAGATCGCCATGGTCGCCCGTCGCTGCATCGGTCCATTTCCCGGCCGCGCCCTTGCCGAAGTCCGTTCCTTTCAGGCGGACAAACATCGAGCGTCCCGGCGTATTGCGCACATCGCCGATTAGCCAGTAGCGGCCTTCGCGGCGGCCATTGGAGAGATAATGGCGGCATACCGATTGCGCCTCACGCGCAAGACGGCAGGCCAATTCAGAAGCGGGCGCCATTGTTCAGGCCGCCGCCCGTTCGGCGATGCGCTCGAGCGGATAGCGCTCCAGCACCTTACCCAGAACTTCCGGACCGGACGCGTCGGTCGGCGCGAACATGCGCAGCTTCCACGAAATGATCTCGCCGAACAGGCCATAGGCGCGCAGCCGGTCACGCATCGTGTCGGTGAAGCCGGTCAGTTCAATGCGATTGACCCCCATGACGCGAACCCGGCGAAGCTGCAGCCCCTCGCTGAGATCGAGGATGGTTTTGCCTTCGATTAGCGCAGCGAAGGCGCCTTCGGGCGAAAGGCTGGACGGGCCGGTCTCAAGCGCAATGGCCGCCCAGGCTGCGGAAACCTTGCGGCCCACAATCCTCTCCCCCGCATCGGTCTGCAGCCGGTAAACGCGGGACGACTCGTTTGGCAGACGCTTCCAGATCGGCAGCAGCAGCCCCGAGACGATATGAATCTGGCTGTCGGTGAATTCCGGCACGTCGCCGAGCTCCGCCGACCAGGCGCGGGCGAAGCTCTCGCGGTCGGCCTCCCGCCAATGGGTCTGCGCCATCATGGCGAGGGCAAGGGAGGGATGCTCCATCGGCCGGATCAGCCGGACCCGACGTTCGACCTCGCCATCGTCGAGCATGACGCTGGGGCTTGGAACCTGCACGGCGGCCCGGCCCGACTGGCTGTTCACCAGCAGTTTCGTACGCGGATCTGAAAGCCTGTCGAGGGCGTCTTCGAGCGTCACCGGGCGATTACGCTCGCGCTGCGTGATCGTCAGCAGCGTCGTTTCGGCCGACGTGCCTGGATGGGTGTAAATCGTCCGCCGGTCGGTGACGACAAAGCTCTCCGCCGACAGCGTCTCCAGCCCGACGTCGTAGGTTCCAGACGCAATCGCGCCCTCGATGCGCGCCGTAAGCAATTGCTCGAAGGCGGTGAACAGGATGTTCTGCAGCTCGATCGTCAGCGCCAGCAGGCGGTTGAGGAAAGTGGTGATCGGCGGCAGATCATCCTTGATGCCGTTTCTGTCGGTCAGGGCCAGGCCGGTCGCCTCCTCGAAGGTCTTGAGGGAGCAATTCTCGACCTTGCCGGCAACCAGAAGCAGATAGAGCTGACGCAGCGCGTCGCGGGCGTAAAAGCTCTCCAAATTGTCTTCCGGCCGGAACAGCCCCTGCCCTCCGGTCTGGCGCTGGCCCTTGGTGATGGCGCCGAGCGTGTCGAGGCGACGCGCAATCGTCGACAGAAAGCGTTTCTCGGCCTTCACATTGGTGGCGATCTGTCGAAACAAGGGCGGCTGGGCTTGATTGGTGCGGTTGGTCCGCCCCAGGCCCTGAATAGCGGCGTCGGCCTTCCATCCGGCCTCGAGCAGATAATGGACGCGCAGGCGGCGGTTCTTCGCCGAGAGTTCGGCGTGGTAGGAGCGCCCCGTGCCGCCGGCGTCGGAAAACACCAGGATGCGCTTGGCGTCATCCATGAAAGCCTGGGTCTCTCCAAGATTCGCCGAACCCGCCCGGTTCTCGACGGCAAGGCGGTTCACGCCGTCCGATCCGGTCTTGCGGATGATCCGGCGCGAGCGGCCCGTCACTTCCGCCACCATATCAGTGCCAAAACGCTGGACGATCTGATCGAGCGCGCCATGCACCGGCGGCAGCGACGCGAGCTTTTCGATCAGGCGGTCACGCCGCGCCACAGCGTCGCGGCTTTGCACCGGCTGTCCCTCGCGAAACACCGGGCGCGAAGACAGATTGCCTTCCCCGTCGGTGAAGGGCTCATAAAGCTGGGTCGGGAAACTAGAGCTAAGATAATCAAGCACATACTCGCGCGGGGTGATGTCGACCTGGACGTCGCCCCAATCCTCGGTCGGGATTTCCGCGAGGCGGCGCTCCATCAAGGCCTCGCCGGTCGAGACGATCTGAATTACCGAGGCATGGCCGGCATCCAGATCGCGCTCGATGGAAGCGATCAGCGACGGCGTCTTCATCGCCGTGATCAGGTGATTGAAAAACCGCTGCTTGGCGCTCTCGAATGCGGATCG
>JAJXZC010000015.1 GCA_021780275.1 Pseudomonadota bacterium | reverse complement strand
CGCCGGCCGGACCACCCGTCCGGCCGGCCCTATCCGGTGTAGAAGCGAATGGCGACTTCCGGCTCCGTTCTTCTTGAAGCTCGAGACATAACGAAAAGCTTCGCGGGAACGAAAGCGCTCGTCGGCGCTGGTCTGACGCTGCGCGCCGGCCAGACTCATGCGTTGCTCGGTGCGAATGGCGCCGGCAAATCGACGTTATCGCGGGTCGTCTCCGGGCATGTGCGCAGAGATAGCGGAACGATCCTATACGAAGAGCGCCTCCTCGACTTCAAATCGCCTCGCGAGGCGCTTGATGCCGGCATCGCCATGGTGATGCAGGAGACGAGTCTGGCGTCCGATCTGTCGGTCGTAGAGAATATTTTCCTGCCAGAACTCCGTCGTCCCGGACGGCTTTCCTTTCCCGCGATGCGCCGCCGGGCCAACGAAATCCTGGCCGACCTCGGGCAGGATCGCGCGGTCTCGCTCGACGCCGAGGTGCGGGATCTATCCGTCGCGCAGCGGCAACTCGTCGAAATCGCCAAAGCTTTGGCGCTCAAGGCCAATCTCATTATCTTCGACGAGCCGACCGCTTCGTTGAGTCCCAGCGAGGTCGAGCGCCTGTTCGACATTATCGGCCGATTGGAAGACGCGGGCTGCGCGATCGTCTTCGTCTCGCATCGGCTCGAAGAAGTCTTCGCTATTGCCGACGAGATCACCGTGATGCGGGAGGGTCGGACAGTGGCCACGTCGCTCCCGACAAGCTCGCTCACTCAGACCGAACTGGTGCGCTTGATGGTCGGCCGCGATCTCGGCGGCATCTTCACCGGATCAGCGGGGATGAAAACACGCCCCGAGAACCCGATCCTCTCGGCGCGCCATCTCAACGCGCCGCCGTTGGTCCGGGACGTCTCGTTCGATCTGCATCGCGGCGAGATTCTCGGCTTGGGTGGCCTCGTCGGGGCGGGCCGTTCGGAAGTCGCGGAAACCCTGTTCGGACTGCGCCAACGCGCGGGAGGCGATCTGTTTCTGGGCGGCAAACCCTTCGCGCCGCGCTCGCCGTCCCAGGCCATTCGCGCGGGACTGGGATTTGTCGCTGAGGATCGGCGGCGGCAGAGCATTGTTCCCGACCTTTCCGTACGCGAGAACCTGCTGCTTGGTCATCTGGGCGCGCGCCGCGGTTTTGGCCTCGGCTATCGTTCGCTCGACCGTAAGATTCGCGACCTGCTGCAGCGGTTGGAGTTGTCCCCTGACCGGCTCGACGATGACAATCTGCTGAACTTCTCCGGCGGTATGCAACAGAAGATCATCATCGCACGCTGGTTGTTGCTGGAGCCGAAGGTTCTGATTCTCGACGAGCCAACCAAAGGCGTCGACATCGGAACCCGCGCGTCCATCTACGCGATCCTGCGTGATATCGCCACGCGCGGTACCGCGATTCTGGTCATTTCCTCGGAATTCCAGGAGTTACTGGGACTAGCGGACCGGGTGATCGTGATCAGCGACGGCCTCTCGATCGCCGACGTGCCTAGCGCCGATCTCGACGAGGAGAAACTCACCCTGCTCGCCGCGCCCCGCAGTTCGATGGAGCGCAATCAACGCATTCTTCGCGACCTCGCGGCGGAGCACAATGGCGCCGCTTTCTGGGCGATCCTGGACGACGAGAGAATGTTTTGCCTCAATTCCGTAGCGGCCAATCCGTCCGCCGACCTGGGCTTTCATGCGGGCTCTACCGCCCGCTTCGCAGAAACGCCGATCGGGGCCGCGTTGGCCGCTCGCTCCGAAGACTTCGTGTTCGACTCCAGTAGCGGGCTCAGCAGCATTTTGGTCGATGTCAAGAGCCATCGAGGTCACGAGTTGGGATCCGTGGGATTAGTGCTCGGCCCCTCTCAACCCGTTCCCGCCTCTCCTGCTCTTCGCGCTTCCATCATCGAGCGATTCCGCGCTGCCATTTGATTTTCAGGATTGAGATCCGCATGACGCCAACGACGCATTCGACCGCACCCGAGAGGAAGAGCGCGCCGCGTTCGTATCGTAAGGCGTTTTCGCGTCTCGAGGTGCGGATGCTGGGTCTCGCGCTCGTCATCGCGATCGTGCTCTCGATTCTATCGCCATATTTTCTCAAGACCGCGAATCTTCTTAATCTCCTCGATCAATCCGTCGTAGTCGGCATTGTCGCGATCGGCATGACATTCGTTATTCTGACCGGAGGCATCGACCTCTCGGTCGGTTCAGTCGCCGGTCTCACGGGCGTCATACTCGGTCTTTCCCTTCGCCATTTTCCCATTCCCGTTTCCGTCTTCTTGGCGGTTCTCTCCGGGGCCGGAATCGGGCTCTTCTCGGGATTTCTGATCGCGTATTTCGACCTTGCCGCGTTCGTCATAACGCTCGGGGTGATGGCGATCGGCCGAAGCCTGGCCTATATTTTCTCCGGTCAAACGTCGATCACCGACATTCCGCCCGAAATCAACGACCTCGTCTATACGACGTTGTTCGGCATCCAGAGTAACGTTCTGACCCTGCTCGCGCTCTATGCGCTGGCCTGGGCCTATCTCACCTACACCAAAGGCGGCCGCACGATCTATGCGGTGGGATCCAACCGCGAGGCGGCCCGTACCGCCGGTCTCAGCGTGCTGTATTACAGCGTACTGCCCTATGTGATTTCCGGAGCTCTGTCTGCGGTGGCTGCGACCCTCATGTCGGCGCAGATCCTCTCGATTGATCCGCTCGCCGGCAATTTGTTGGAGCTTGATGCGATCGCGGCCGTGGTGATCGGCGGCGCCAGCCTCTATGGCGGTCGCGGCACGATTGTCGGCACGCTCATCGGTGTCTTCATCATGGTGATGATCCGCAACGGCCTCAATCTCTTGGGCGTTTCGCCGTTCTGGCAGGGGTCGGCTATCGGCGGAATCATCATCGCCGCCGTGCTGGTGGAGAGGCTGTTAAATCCTAAAACGCGGAGATAGACCGCGCTGCCAAATACGGAGAAACCGAACAGGCTTCGCCGTCTGCCATCCGACCGCTGAACTGGCACGACACGGTTCGATCAGACCGTGAGCTCACGGTCTCCAGCCAGCAGCCGAACCGCGTAAGGGCAAGCGACGTGACCTCCGTGCGCATAAAAGAACAGGTCGGCGTCGCGCTCCATCTGGGCCTGGGCTTGGATGCGGACGACGCAGAAACGACGCTGACGCATGCCGGGAGGTTGGCGGATGTCGGAGCCTCTCACCTGCGATTTCGATCATCAGCGCGGCCATGATCGCGGCAGCGTCGAACACTTCCAAAGCATCCGTATGTATCCAAAATAGCCAATTAATTCGGATTTCCCGTCAAAAATAGGGTATTTTACGAGATATTGGATACAAAGATTGACGAATGAATCCAAAAACATTAGCGTCGCCCAAAGAAAACGCCAGGCCCGCGAAGAGGCTGTGGCAAAACGGGAGAAGCGGACATGGCCCCAGTCGGGGAAGCAGCGCGTTTGCGCAGGCCGAGCCAGACGACGGCTGTGCTGGTGATGTGCGTTATCCTGATTGTCGTCTTCAGCGTCTCGCTGAATGGTTTCCTTACCCTCGGCAATCTGTTTACGCTCGCGCGCAACATTTCGATTCTCGGTATTCTTGCGCTGGGCATGGCGGTAGTGGTGATCGGGCGCGGACTCGACCTGTCGCAGGTCGCGTCCTTCGCGGCTGCCACCGCGATCGCAATCATCATAATGAATGCCGGCTATCCGACCGGCCTGGCCCTGCTGATCGGCCTTGTGCTTGCGATCGTGATCGGCATTCTCAACGGATTTCTGATTTCGGTGGTGGAAATGCCGCCGTTGCTCACGACGCTCGCCTCGAGCCTCGCCGTGCTCGGTATCACGCGGTCAACCGCTGTCCAGCACTATGTCGTCTATCTCGCCAGGGGCCATGACGACTTCCTGAAGCTGGGCGGCAACATCTGGAATGGCGTGCCGGTGCCAATCCTGATCTTCGGCGCGGCGGCTATTCTCCTGCACCTGTTTCTTTCGCGGACAGTGCTCGGGCGCTCGATCTACGCGCATGGGGACAATCCCGACGCTGCGCGACTGACGGGCCTCGCGACACGTCCCCTCACGATGCTTGAATACGCGCTGTCGGCCGGGATCGGCTATGTCGGCGGCGTCGTAATGATTGCGGAGACGGCGCTGATGCATCTCCAGGTCGCCGAATCCACATTGATATTCGACGTCATCATGGTGGTTGTGCTCGGCGGCGTCAGCCTTGTCGGCGGGCGCGGCAACGTCATGAGCGTCGTGGTCGGCACGCTGCTGATCGGCGTGCTGCTGAACGGCATGACCATCATGGACATGGATGTCCAGACTCAAAATATCATCAAGGGAATCGTGCTGTTGATCGCGATCGTGCTCGATTCCTACCTGCATCCGCGCGACGAGGAGACGTCGAAACAGGGGGACTAGCGGCGCCTGAAGCACTTTCAAGTCAACAAGGGCCATAAACGGCCACAACATGGAGGAAGCGATGAGCAAAGCGTCAAGATTGAAGAAGCGTCTGCGGTGGGGCGTCGCCGTGTCGATCGCCGCTCTGACCGTGATCGCGGCGACGCCTTCGAAGGCCGCCGAGGCACGCGAGGAACTGCGCGCGCAGTTCGACAAGGCGTTGAAGGGCAAGACGGTGGCCTGGGCGCCGGTATGGCTCGGCGTGCTTGAGTCCGAATGGACGCGGGTGATGAAGGCGCATTTCGACGATTACGGCATGAAGTTCGAGGTGCGCGACGCAAACTTCAAGTCTGACGTGCAGTTGCAGGCAGTGAGCGCACTGATCAACGAACATCCGGACGTGCTCGTCGTCCAGAACCCGAACGTTACCTTGCTTGCGACGGAACTGAAGCGGGCGATGGAGGCCGGCATCTATGTTGTTCAAGTCAACATGGCCTCAAACACGCTTACCGACGCTTATGTCGGTGTTGACGCCAAGGATATGGGTCGCCGCCTCGCGAAGAGCATGATCGGGGATTGCGGCGGCGGCAAGGGATCGGGCGAAATCTCGATCCTCGAAGGTGAAGCGACCGCTGCCTATTCGCTGGACATGAAGAATGGCGCGATGGAAGTCTTCAAGACCGATCCGTCGATCAAGGTCGTCTCGTCACAGCCGACGAGCTGGGACGCCAACAAGGCCGGCGAAATCACCTCGACGGTGCTGCAACAGCATCCCAATCTCTGCGGCATACTGAGCGTCTGGGGCCCGCAGGCCGCAGGCGCCGTGCAGGTGATCAAGGCCGCCGGCAAGTCCGCTACCACGAAGATCTATGTGGCCAGCGACGGCCAGCCGGCCGATTGCGACCTGCTCGAGCAGGGCGGCTTCTATCGCAACCTTTCCTACCGCGCCGACACGCAGGGTGAAGCCATCGCCGACGCGGTCATCGGTCTGCTGCAGAGCGGCGACAAGCCGGGAACCAAGCGCATCGCCTACTACACCGCTCCGGCCTGGGTGAACAGCAAGGACGATCGCGCCTACTGCTTCACCGTTCCGAAGGATGCCAAATAGCGCAGGGCGGCGGCGGTCGCGTTTCGGCGCGGACGCCGCCCTCGAACGGCTGACGAAAGCCGTCGGTCACGGCGAGGCTCGCGCGCGCGAAGGCGCGGGCATCGGATTGAAATGGAATTCAGGCAGGTCGGATGAAGAGCTTACAGCGTTTTTGGCACCGCAATTCACCGCAGTTGTTTCTGGGCGAACTGCTGGAGAAGCGGTGGATGGAGCCGATCATTCCGTTCACGCTGATGATCGCCGTCTTTCTGGCTTTCGCCTTGACGATTCCGAAGTACATGGCGCTCGGCAATCTGCAGCAGTTGATGCTCAATTTTGCTGAACAAGGAATGGTGGCGATCGCGATGGCGTTCTCGGTGCTGTCCGGCGGCATCGATCTGTCGGTCGGCTCCGTGTTCGCGATGTCGAATTTTCTCGCCCTCTATGTCTTTCTGATCCTGGGCCTGCCGCTGCCGGTGATGATCGTCGCGGTGCTTTTGTTCGGGGCCCTGATGGGCGCGATTAATGGGGGCATGATCGCCTATGGCAAGACGCGTCCCTTCCTGACCACGCTCGTCGTTCTCATCATCGTGCGCGCCGCCTACAACAAGGTGACCGCTGCCTTCACCGACCAACTCGCCAGCATCAACAGCGACAGCTCGGTTTGGGACTTCATGGGCGGAGGCACCATTCTCGGCGTCCCGACCAACATGGCGGTATTGATCGTCGTTGCCGTCGCGACGCATTTCTTCCTGACCCGGGCCCGTCCCGGCGTGCACATCATGGCCGTCGGCTCGAGCCGGAAGGCCGCGCGGCACGCCGGCGTTAACGTCAAATGGGCGCTGTTTTCGGCCTACGTGATCTCGGGAACTCTGACGGCGCTGGCAGGCATCTTCTACGCCGCCCGGCAGAACAGCTCGGGGACCGACACCGGTGGCGGGTGGGAAATCAATGCGCTCGCCGCGGTCGTTCTCGGCGGCATCAGTCTCGCCGGCGGGCGGGGAACGATCGCCCGGGCGATGATGGGCGCGGCGATCATTTTCATGCTGATCAGCGGTCTGGTGCAGACCGGCGTCTCCGGAAATTTAACGACCGCGATCATCGGCATCATTCTTCTCGTCGCCGTCGGCTTTAATGTCAAATGGGTCAAGAACAAGGGAAAGGTGCTGCAGAAGGTCTACGTCGTGCCGAGCTGGGTCGATTTCCAGCCGCCGCCGTCGATCGCGCGCGACAGCGGCACGGTGTTCGCCGAAAACGACCGTCTGCGCGACGCCGAGCCCATCGCGCTCAATCAGATCGAGGGACCAGAGGACATTATTCTCGACCGCCAGGACAACCTCTATACCGTTAACCGCAATGGCTCGATCATTCGCTTCCGGGCGCCTGACTATACGGGACGCGAAGAATTTGCCCGCATCGGCGGCCGGCCGCTCGGCCTCGCTTTCGACCGCGAGCAAAACCTGCTCGTCTGTATCGCGGGCATGGGCGTCTACGGCGTAAAGCCCGATCGCACCGTCTTCAAGGTGACCGACCGCACCAATCGGACACGTACCCGTCTCAAGGACGATTCCCGTCTCTATCTGGCTGACGACCTCGACGTTGCGCCCGACGGCAAGATCTATTTCAGCGAAGCCACCACGCGCTACGAGTTGACCGACTGGGCGCTCGACGGTTTCGAGGGGCGCGGCAATGGACGCCTGATCTGCCACGATCCGGCGACCGGCGAGACACGGACGATTCTGAAGAATCTCACGTTTCCGAACGGAGTCTGCATTTCCCACGACGGCAAGTCGGTGTTGTGGGCGAGTACCTGGCTCTGCCGGATCTATCGCTACTGGATCGCAACCGAGAAGGCGGGCACCTGCGAAGTGCTGATCGACAACCTGCCGGGCTACTGTGACAACATCAATCGCTCGTCGGACGGCAAGTACTGGCTTGCTTTCGTCGGCCTTCGCTCTCCCGTCTATGACCTTGCGATGGCCAATCCCGGCTTTCGCATCCGGATGGTCAAGCAGATCCCGCCGGACGAATGGTTATGCCCGGGCATCAATTACGGCTGCGTGATCAAATTCGACGACAACGGCACCGTCACCGAGTCGCTGTGGGATCCGGGCGGCAAGTCCCATCCCACCATCACGTCTGTCCGCGAGCATAAGGGCTATCTTTATATCGGCGGTCTCGAGAACAACCGCATCGGCCGGATCAGGCTCCCCGACGCGGACCCGGCGTGGGAATCGCATAAATCGTACTGGGGAGCGGCCTAGAATGTCCCTCGTTGGCGATATCATCGACCGTGTACTGTTTCCCAATCGTGAGCTTCACGCGATCCCGGTGCTCGACGGCGCGTTTTCGCCCAACCAACGCCTGGACCTCGCGCGGCAACTCGGCAAGGAGATCGAGTGTCCCGACGACCTGGCGCTCGGTCCGGACGGAGCGTTGTATGTCTCAAGCGGCGCCGCGATCATCCGGTGTGCCGGCGACGATTTCGCCCGGCGCACAGTTTTCGCGAGCTTTGCATCGCCGGTCGGCGGTCTCGCCTGGACCGCCGACGGGCGTCTGATCGCGTGCATCTCGAAGCAGGGGCTCGTCGCCCTTTCTTCCGCTGGAGTCGCCGTCGGAAGGCTCGAAAACGCCGGCGGCGAACCGATCGCGTGTCCCACCTCGGTAACCGTTGCGGCGGACGGCACCATCTACGCGACGGACGGGTCGCGCGCCAATCCGCCCGAGCTATGGTTGACCGACCTCATGCAGAACCGTGCGGCCTCCGGTCGACTGATATCCTGCGGGCCGGATTTGAGCGATGCGCAGGTACGCGCGGACAAACTGGCGTGGCCGTCGGGGGTCGTCGTCTCGCACGACGGCAAGGAGGTCTGGGTCGGCGAGTCCTGGGCGCACCGATTGACGGCATTCTCACGCGTCGGCAATCGGCAGCGCGTTATCGTCAAGAACTACGCGGGCTACCCGAGCCGTATCGTCCGCGGCGGAGTGGGCGACTACTGGATGGCTTTTTTCGGCGTCCGCACCCAGCTTACCGAATTCGTGCTGCGCGAGCGCGAATTCTGCGAGGCGATGATGAAGACGGTGCCGCCGGAATTGTGGATCGGTCCGATGCTGGACGGCCGCTTCAACTATCGCGAGCCGACGCAAATTGGCCGCATCAAGAAGCTCGGCATCCAGAAACCCTGGGCGCCGCCGCGCTCCTATGGCCTTGTCGCGCACCTCGATGGCCACGGAGAAGCGACCGAGAGCCTGCATAGCCGGGTCGATGGGCGCATCCACGGTGTCACCGCGGTGAGTGTCGTCGGCGAGCAGGTGCTTGCGGCGTCAAAGGGACGCAACTGCCTGGTCGTATTGCCGACATCCGCGAGCGACGCGAAAGAGGTTTGATTACGATGCAACCGCAAAACGACAGCAAAGCTCCGCTGCTTCAGATCGTAAAGGGCAGCAAGGTCTACGGCGGACTGCACGCCATCGACGGCGTGGATTTCGAATTACGCGCGGGCGAGATACACGCCTTGCTCGGCGAAAACGGCGCTGGCAAATCGACGTTGTGCAAGGCGATCGCCGGCGCGATCACGCTGACGTCGGGCGACTATCTGATCAACGGCAGCAAGGTCGAATTCAACTCGCCGCAGGAGGCGCTGCAGGGCGGCGTCGCCATGGTCTATCAGGAATCCAGTCTGGTCCCCTCGATGACGGTTGCGCAGAATCTCGAACTCGGGATGGAGAGGTTTTTCACCGTCTACAGCAAGATCAATATCGCTGCGACGCAGTCGCTGCAGTCGATGAATTTCAACGTCGACCCGCTGGCGCTTGTCGAAAATCTCGGCACCGCCAAACGACAGATGGTCGAGATCGTGCGGGCGGTACGGCACAACGCCCAGATCTTCATCTTCGACGAACCGACGGCGTCGCTTACGCCGGAGGAAATGCAGCATCTCTTCCATCTCCTGAGGACACTGAAGGAGCGCGGCGCCGGCATCATTTTCATTTCCCATGCACTGGAAGAGGCGATGGACATCGGCGATCGCATCACCGTGCTGCGGGACGGCAAGCTGGTGAGCACGTCGCCTGCAAAGGGCATGACGCGCGATGCGCTGGTCCGCATGATGATCGGTCGCGACATCTC